>DATIWI010000055.1:0-53760 GCA_035519475.1 Opitutaceae bacterium | reverse complement strand
GAGGAGGGAAGGCTCTCAGAAAGGGGCGGAAGTGATGGTCAAAGCCTGCAGCCAGCAGCGCTGGCTAGGGTGTGGCATGCGTGCCCGTGCGTATCGCGCTGCGCTCGCGCAGCGCATCCGCGGCGGCGGGGGTCAAGTCGCGCATCAAAGCAGTTACAAATGATGGAATTGATGCCAACGGGGTACGGTCTCTCGGTTCCTTCTCGCTAATGGAGGGGAAGATGGGGGTCAGTTTGTAGGGCCAAAAACCACGGTCAACCGGGCTGATTTCTGACAGTTCGATTTCGGGCGGTCCCCCAAGGTGGTTCTGGAGCGCATATCAAGGCTTGCTAATGCTCCGACGGAAGCACGCTTATCCATCTATGCGGTCGCGCACTGGCCGGCAAGTCCCTTCGCGGCGGGCGTAGCGGCGGACGCGGCCGCCTCCGCCAAGGCTGCGGCGAGCCCTGCGCCGACAGCCTTGTCGTAGCTCGCCAGCCTCCGCTGAAGCTACGGCTCGGCCCGTCATCAAAGCGCAGCCGCGCCGTAGCCCGCAGGACGAAGGCGGGAAGAGCGCAGACGGGAGGTCCGCCCTCTACGCTGCCGCGCTCGCCAGCGCGGGCGTGAAGGATCCGGGCGTGGCCGCGAGCCCCCGTTCGCCGAAGCTTCATGCGAAGGGGGAAGCTCGGGCCCTACAGGGCCGGGCATTCGTGTAGGGCGCCCCGCCGCCGCGGCGGGGCCGCCACGTCCCAAATGATGTTCGGCCACGAGCAAGCTCGGGCCCTACGAGACGGACGTTAGGCCGCGCGGACCGCGGCGGCGGCGGGAATCAAAAGTCTTTCCAAGGCTCTCATCGTCGGCTACGGCTGTGGGCGCTTTTTCCCCCCTCCATGCAATCCCCACTCGTTGTTTCCCTGCTGGCCACCGTTGGCGGCGGTCACGAAGTCGTGCTGAAGCTTGCCGGGGTCGACTACCTGATCCTGGGCCTTTATTTCGCCTTCGTCATCGCCATCGGCTGGATCCTGCGGAAGTACCTCAAGACGAGCACGGATTTCTTTGAGTCGGGCCGCTCGCTGCCGGCGTGGGTCTGCGCGCTGGGCTTCATCGGAGCCAACCTCGGGGCGCAGGAGGTGATCGGCATGGCGGCGTCGGGCGCGAAGTACGGCATCGCGACGAGCCACTTCTACTGGGTGGGCGCGATCCCGGCCATGGTGTTCGTGGGCGTCTTCATGATGCCGTTCTACTACGGGTCAAAGGCGCGCTCGGTGCCCGAGTACCTGAAGCTGCGCTTCGACGAGAAGACGCGTGCCTTTAATGCGCTCTCCTTCGCCGTGATGACGGTCTTCTCCTCCGGCATCTCAATGCACGCGCTGGCCCTGCTCCTGAATTCGATCCTGCACGTCGACTACAACCTGTGCATCGCGGTCTCGAGCCTCATCGTGCTGATCTACATCGTCACCGGCGGCCTCACCTCGGCGATTTACAACGAGGTGCTGCAATTCTTCCTGATCGTGCTCGGGTTGCTGCCGCTCGTGCTCCTCGGGCTGAAGGACATCGGCGGCTGGAGCGGCCTGACCGCGCAGTTGCAGAGCTACTCCGCGGCGCAGGGCATGCCGGGCGCCTGGTCGCACTCGTGGGCGCACATGGGCAGCGCGAAGGCCAATCCGATGGGCGTCGAGTGGTTCGGCCTCGTGATGGGCCTCGGCTTCGTGCTTTCCTTCGGCTACTGGTGCACGGACTTCCTCGTGGTGCAGCGCGCCATGGCCGCGAAGGACATGAGCGCCGCCCGCCGCACGCCGATCCTCGCGGCCATCCCGAAGATGATGTTTCCCGCGCTGGTCATTCTCCCCGGCATGCTGGCGGTTGCCCTGCTGCAGCGCGGCGGGGGCGCGGGCTTCCAGTTGCCGCCCGCCGCCGACGGCACTCCCAACTACAACATGGTGGTGCCGGCCATGCTCTCCCAGTACTTCCCCAACGGCATGCTCGGCATCGGCCTGACCGCGCTGATGGCCTCCTTCATGTCGGGCATGGCGGGCAACGTCACCGCGTTCAACACGGTCTTCACCTACGACCTGTACCAGGGGCACATCTACAAGAGCGCGAGCGATACCCACCTCGTCCTGGTGGGCCGGATCACCACCGTGGTCGGCCTGCTCATCAGCGTCGCCTGCGCCTATGCCGCCCGGCAGTACAACAACATCATGGACATGCTCCAGCTGGTGTTCGGCTTCGTCAACGCGCCGCTCTTCGCCATCTTCCTCCTCGGCATGTTCTGGCGGCGCGCGACGGGCCACGGCGCGTTCTTCGGCCTGCTGCTCGGCACGCTGTCGGCCATGCTCTTTCACGGACTCACCCTGCCGGTCGACACGGCGGTGGGCATCAAGGGCGGCTGGCTTACCGCCCACTGGTTCTTCTCCAGCTCGATGGCCCAGAATTTCTGGATGGCAATCTTCGCCTTCGTCGGCTGTTTCGCCGGCACCATCCTGATCTCGCTGGCTACCAGCCCAAACAAGACCGACGACCAGCTGCGCGGCCTGGTCTACTCGCTCACGGAGAAGATCCGGGATCACGGCACGGCGTGGTATGCGCGCCCGGCGATGCTCGGCGTGGTGGTGCTGGCGGGCGCCGTGGTGTTGAACATCATCTTCTGGTGAGCGGCCCGTGCGAATTAGGGACAGAAAGGACAAGCCCAAAACCAAAGGGACCAAAGACCTTCGACCTTGGACCTTCTACCTCTGACCCCTGGCTTCTGAGCTTTTGCCCTCTGCCCTCCACTTTTTCATCCCTCTCCCTCTCACCCCCACTCCCTCCTCCCATGCATCTCGACGTCCGCATCCCGATGGGTCTGCTTTTTCTGCTCCTGGGCATCATCCTGGTCATCTATGGCTTCACCTCCGGCCAGGCGATCTACGACCAGCATTCGCTCGGGCAGAATGTCAACCTCACCTGGGGCGCGATTTTTGCGCTGTTCGGCGCGGTGATGCTCCTGCTCAGCCGGCGCAAGAAGTCCGAATGAGGCGCGGGGCTGATCCGCAACACCCCAACGCGGGAAACGCGCGACGACAGCGGAGGCGCCGGTCTCAGACCGGCGCTGCACGGCACCATTTCCGCGGCATCGCACGATCTGTCGCGGGCGGCTGGTGAGCCGGGATTGCACCGCCCGCTGACTTGCGGTTAAATCCGCATAGATCGCTTCGGACAAAATGCACCGCACCTCCCACCTCCTGCTCGCGGCGCTCGCCCGCCTCGCGCTGGCGTGCGGCGGCGCCGAGCACACCGCGCCACCGGCCGCGCGTTTCGAGCCCGGGGAACCCCTGTTTGCGGACGATTTTGCCGACACGGCGCGGTGGCTCGTCGAGCAGCGGCCCGGGGGCACGGTGTCCGCGCATGACGGCGCGCTGGTGATTGATGATGCCGGCGGCTGCACCGTCTGGTTCCGACCCGAGCTCACGGCGCCGGTCATGATCGCGTACGAGGCGACGGTGCTGGACCGGGGCGGCCCCCATGACCGGGTGTCGGATCTGAACTGCTTCTGGATGGCGACCGATCCGGCGGTGCCCGACGGCCGCGTGCTCGCCACCACCTCGCGGCGCACCGGCGCTTTTGGCGACTACGATGCGCTGCAGCTCTACTACGTCGGTTGCGGCGGCAACGCCAACACGACGACCCGCTTCCGGCGTTACCTCGGCACGGGTGCGCGCCCCCTCCTGCCGGAGCACGACCTCGCGGGCGCCTCCTGCCTCCTCCGCGGCAATACCACCTATCGGATCACCCTTGTCGCGGCGGGGGGCCGGGCGCAGTACTTCCGCGACGGCCGGCGGTTCTTCGACTACGTCGATCCGCAACCGCTTGCGCGCGGCTGGTTCGGCTTCCGCACCGTGCACAGCCGGATCGAGATCAGGCACTTTCGCGTGTGGCGGGCGCGGCTGGCGGCAGGGGCCAATCCGCCCTAGCCGGCGCCGGCGATTTGCCGTTTGGGCGATCGGGCGCACGGTAGGGTGAAACCGCGCGCGCCGGCGGGCGTCAGAACCGGCGGGCCTTTCTCTTCGGCGTCATGAAACTCGCACTCAGTCCGCTGGAAGCCTGGCAACCGCTGCCCGCGGGCGAGTGGAACGAGGCGGCCGCCCGGCACCTGCTCCGCCGCGTGGCGTGGTCCGCGCCGCCCGGGGAGGTCGCGCGCGCCCTGCGGGAGGGCCTGGCTGCGGCCCTGGAGCGGTTGTTTCCCGCCGCGCCGCCGCTCATGCCGACGCCGCCGTCGGTCGTGACGCTGGAAGAGGACACGCCGGCTTTTGCCCGCAAGCTGGCGGCGGCGACCCCGGAGAATCGCCGCGAGCTCCTGCGCCAGGCGCGGGAGCGCTCGCGCGACGCGCTGCTCGATCTGACGGTGGACTGGCTGCAGCACGCACGGCAGCCGGATTGCGCCGCGACCGAGAAATGGACGCTTTTCCTCAGCGACGTCTACGTGGTCGCCGCGCAGAAGGTGCCGAACACCGCGCTGCTTTGCCGCCATCAGGAGCTGCTCCGCGCCCATGGCGCCGGCCCCGCCCCGGCGCTGACGAAGGCCGTCCTGCGCTCGCCCGCGATGATCAACTACCTCGATCTGCAGCAGAGCCGCGCGGGCGCGCCCAACGAGAACTTCGCCCGCGAGCTCCTGGAGCTCTTCACGCTCGGCATCGGCCACTACACCGAGAACGACATCAAGGAGGCCGCGCGGGCGTTCACCGGCTATCGGCAGCGCCAGGGCGAGTTCTTCTTCGCCCGCCGGCTGCACGACGCGGGTGGCAAGACCATCTTTCGCCGCACGGGCCGCTTCGACGGCGACGCGGTCATCGATCTGATCTACCAGCAGCCGGCCGCCGGCACGCACCTGCCGGCGCGCCTGACGCGGTTCTACCTCACGGACGAGGCGCTGCCCGGCGAACACCTCGCGGCCCTCGGGGCGTGGTGGCGCGGGACGGGCTACGATCTCCGCCAGCTCACCCACCGGTATTTCTCCAGCCGGCTTTTTTTTGACGCGCAGTTCCGCGGCGCCTGCATCAAGAGCCCGGTGCAGTACTACCTGGGCCTGCTGCAGGACTTCTCGCTCGACGTCCCGCCGCTCCCACGCCGGATCGTGCCGGCGTTCCGCCTGATGGGTCAGATGCTCTACAACCCGCCGAATGTCCGCGGCTGGGTGGGCGGGCGCGAATGGATCAGCTCCACCACGCTCGAGGCCCGGCGCCTGGTGGCGCGCGCTCTCTTCCAGCCGATCGACCGTGCCCGGCTCAACGCGGACGAACAGGAGGCGCTGGAATCCGCCCGGGCCGCGGGGCGGGCCGCCTTCACGGTGAGCGACGACGGCCTGCGGGCACACGCCGGTCCCGATCCCGAGGCGACGGCCGCGCGGCTGCTGGAGGCGCTGCTTCCGCTGGCCCCCGCCGACGCCTACCGCCGCGCCCTTGCCGCCGCCCTCACCGGCGATGGCGGGCCCACGCGTTCGGCCAGCCCGGCCAACGGCCGCCTCCGCAATGCCGCGGTCGCGATCCTGGAAACGCCCGAGTACCAGCTCTGCTGACCGCCAGCCTCCTCGCGACTTCGGATGAAGAATCTACCCAACGCTCTGCCCACGACCCGCCGCGAGTTTCTGCACCGGGGCGCCAAGGGTATCGGCCTGCTCGCCTTCGCGCATTACGCGCCGTCGTTCCTCGTCGCGTCCGCGCGCGCGGAGATGCCGGCGGCAAGCCGGGATCGGACCGTGCTCGTTCTCATTCAGCTCGCCGGCGGCAACGACGGACTCAACACCGTCGTGCCGTACGAGGACGATCGCTACTACCGCCTGCGGCCCACCCTCGGCATTCCCAAGGACCAGGTGCTCAAGCTCGACGCGCGCGTGGGGTTCAGTCCGGCCTGCACCGGGCTGCACCGGCTCGCCCAGGAGGGCAAGCTCGCCATCATCCAGAACGTCGGCTATCCCAACCCCAACCGCAGCCACTTCCGCTCGACCGACATCTGGGAGACCGCCAGCGACAGCAACGAGACTGTTTTCACGGGTTTCATCGGCCGCTATTTCGACAACTGCTGCAGCGGAGCGCCCGCGCCCGCCGAGCCGCTCGGCGTCCATCTTACCGGGGAGGTGCCCGAGGTCTTCCTCGCCGACCGGGAGCACCCGACCTTTGGCGTCGCGCCCTTTGGCGGCCGCCGCCAGGGCCGGGAGAACCTCGATCTTCTCGAGAAGCTCCTTCACCAACCCGGCGGGGATGAGAACGAAAGTGCGTCCTACCTGCGCCACACGATGATGGATGCGCTGGTCACCGAACGCAGGGTCCAGCGCCTGCTCGATGACTACCGCCCCGGCGCCGAATATCCGCGCGACCCCTTCGCGCTCGAGTTGCGCAACGTCGCCGCGCTGATCGCCGGCGGTCTTTCCACCCGCGTCTATTTCGTCTCGCTCGGCAGTTTCGACACGCATGTCAACCAGCTCGGCCGGCAGGAGGCGCTCCTGCGGACGCTCGGCGACGGTCTGGCCGCGTTCCAGCGCGATCTCGAGGCCCACCGGCTCGCCGATCAGGTCACCGCCATGACTTTTTCCGAATTTGGCCGGCGTCCGATGGAGAACGATGGCAAGGGCACCGATCATGGCACCGCCGCGCCGCTCTTTGTCATGGGCGCACGGGTCAAGGGCGGCTTGCACGGCGCACCGCCCGACCTGAACGTCGGCCGCAATCAGGATCTCGCCTACCAGATCGATTTCCGCCAGGTCTACGCCACCGTGATCGACCGGTGGCTCGCCGGCAACTCGACGGCCGTCCTGGGCCGCAAGTTCGAACCGCTCGATTTCATCTGAAGGCAGAACGTAGAAGGCAGAAGACAGAGGTCAGAGGCCGGAGGTCAGAGAAATGGGGTGCGGCGCGATGGGGCGGGGACTTTTGCCTTCTGCGTTCTGCCTGGTGCATTCAAGGTGAACTATCATTTGACGCCCCGGGGCACCTGCCTACCTTCAGGCTCACCCAGCCGGCCTCCCCATTGATAACGTGACGCGCCCGGCTGGAGAAACCTCGATCCCATGCATGCCGCCCCGTTGACACCCCGGCTTCTGGTTGGCTTTGCGTTCGCCCTGCTGCTTGCGGGATGCCAGACGCCGGACCTGAAGCCCTTCGCCGATGCCAGCGGGGCGCTCGTCAGCGGCATCAACCAGGGCGGTGACATGGCCATCGCGCCGCTCGCCGGCCAGGCGGTGATGATCAACGGCGTGCTGGTGGAGCCGGGCGCGCCCGACCACCCCGCCGCCAAACTCGGCGCCCTGTGGACGGAGCGCCGCGCCGCCGCAGACGCCCTCCTCGCCTACAGCGAATCGCTGGCGGCGATTAGTGATGCCGCCGCCAACCGCAAAGCCAATGCCTCCACCTTGGTGGATTCGGTCCGCCACCTGGCCGCGGCGGTTCCGGGCGTCAATGTCAGCTCCAACGCGGCGGGCGACCTCGTCGTTTTCGTCCTGGGTGCGGGCATCGAAGTGAAGGCGTGGCACGACATGGACGCCGCCGTCAAATCGGCGGACCCGGCCATCCAGGCGATCGCCGGCGTGCTGAAGCAGGATTTCGCCGCCCTCGCGGCGGAACTCGAGTCGGTGTCGCTCAATCAATTGATGACCGCCACCACGCCGGCGCTGCGCGAGGTCGAGCGGCTGTACGCGCCGGTCCGCGAAAAGCAGAAGGCGCAGCGACTGCTCCTGGCGAATGATCTTTCCAATGTCAGCGCGGCAGCGGAGCTGCTGCGGCTCGACAGCCTGCGCGCCGGCTTGGAACCCGATCTGACCGCCCTGCAGGCCGAGAAACGCCGGCTCGAAGACACGCGCGCGGCCGGGCGGGATTTCTATGCCGCGGCGGGCGGCGCGATCGACGCCTGGGCGGTCGCCCACCACGATCTCGTCAGTTCCTTTGAGGAACACCGCGGCCCGAACCTGAAGCTGCTCGCCGCGCGCGCGCAGGAATTGAAAGCATTGGTCAAGGAGTTCCGAAGCGAACGAACAGCGGAGGCCGCACGATGACATTCCAGGAAGCCCAAGCCAGATTCGCCGCGAGCGTCCAGTCCGTCGGACCCGGCCTCTCGCCGACCCAGTTGGTGCAGGTGCAGTCGCAGCTGAATGACCTCCTGGAGGCGCTGCCCAACACGGCGGAATTCGACCCCATTGTGGAGGCGATCCAGGCCGTTTCGCCGCGATTGACCGGGCAGGTCACGCAGGCGGTGCTTGACGACCTCGCGAGCCGCTCCGCCGCGCTGGCGACCGGCGCCGCCCTGCTGGACGAAACCGCCTCCAAGGCGAGCACCGACGCCCGGCTTTTGCAGTTTGACAAACCGCAGCTCGTGGCGGCGGTGCTAGCCAAGGCCGTTGACGTGGCGCAAGGGCTCTGCGACGAAGCCCGCGCCAAAGGCCTGTCCGACGTGGCCAAAGGCACCGAGACCCTCGTGGTCCTGCTGAAGCAGATGCAGTCCAAGATCAAGGTAGGCTGAACGGGCGGCGGTCTTCCGGGACGCGGGCGCCGCAAGTCCCCCGGCTGATTTCGCGTTTTGCCGGCACCCCCGGCGATCGGGTGGGTGGAAACAGCGCCTTTGATCGTAATTGCTGCGACTTCCGGGTGTGTGGCAGAGTGCTAGGCGCCAGGGATCGCCGCGGCGGCAGCATGACACCACCACGCCCGCCGCAGAAATCACCATGAACACCACTGAACAGAGAGCCGTCCTCACCATCGCCATGATGGCCGCCTTCGCCGACGGCGAGAACAGTGAAGTCGAACGCGCCGCCCTCCGCAGCATGGCGGAGAGTTTTGGCGCCGATGCCGGCATCAATCTCTGGGAGATCTACCAGGACGTCGTCGCCCGCCGCCGCTCGCTGGACGAGATCGCCGCGCAGCTGGTCACGCCCGAGGCGCGCAGCATGGCCGGCGACATGGCGGCCGGTGTTTGCGAGGCGGATGGGACGGTCAACGACCGGGAGCGCGCGTTTCTCGATTCGCTGCACGCCGCGTTGCGTCCCGGAGGCACCGCGGCGCCGGCCGCGGAGGCAACGGCGCCGCCGCCACCGGCGCCCCCAGCAGCGCCGGCCAGCGCGGGAGCCGTGCCGCCGTTGCTGGAGCCGGTGGACACCGAGGCGATCGACAAGATGATCATCAACTATTCCATTTTGAACGCCGCGCTCGAGCTGCTGCCGCACGGCCTCGCGACCATGGCGATCGTGCCGCTGCAGATGCGCATGGTCTTTCGCATCGGCAAGAAGTACGGCTACGCGCTCGACCGGGGACATATTCGCGACTTCCTGGCCGCCGCCGGCGTGGGCCTTGCTGCCCAGGCGGTGGAGAATGCCGCCCGGCGGCTCATCGGCGGACTCGCCGGCCGTTTGCTCGGCGGGCCGGGCCGGCTGCTCGTCGGGGCAGGCACCGAGGCGGCCTTCGCCTTTGCGGGCACCTACGCGATCGGCCAGCTCGCCAACCGCTATTATGCGGGCGGGCGCAAGATGGAAGCCGCGGTGTTGCGCGACACCTACACCCGCCTGCTTGCCGAAGGGAAGGGTTTGTTTGGCCGGCACGCCGGCGACGTGCAATCGCGCGCCCAGACGCTCAATCCGACCGACGTCATCAATCTTGTGCGCAACCCGTCGTGAGAGTAGCTGCGCCCCACTGCCTGGCGGCACAACGGTGGGCGCCTCCGGCCCGCTCCGGCCGGCCGCCTACTTTGCCGCGTCAATGATCTTGACCATGGACTCCTCGACCTCGTCCGCGATGGGCTGGAGGGCCGGCGAGGTGGACAGCATCGCGAGCATCGCCCGGGGCCGGATCATGCCGATCTTCACCCGGCCGCCGTCCTCGTAGACGGAGATGCGGCACGGCAGCGCCACGTTCATGGCGAAGTCGTAATCGAGCACGCGGTTCGCCTGGGCGGGATTGCAGATCTCCATGATCAGGCATTCCTTTGTCTGCGGAAAGCCCTTGGAGGTCAGAATCTCCTTGAGATTGTAGACATGGAGGGTGCCGAAGCCATGTTGCTTCGCGACCGTCTGCACATCGGCGGCGGCCTGCGCCGCGGTCTTGGTGGTGACAACGTCGTAGCGCATGCGGGAAAGTAACGCAGGGCGGGAGCCATCGCAAGCGTGCGGTCCCCGTCGGACCTCGGAGGGCGGGTGTCAAAAGTGAGAACAACGGGAGATCGGGATCGGGGAGCAGCGAGCCTGGATAGGGGCCGCTCACCAGACTCTTCTGCCCGGTGCCGGGCGGCGGGAGATTGACCCCATCGGCGGATCGTTTCTGCTGGAGCCGACGCGAACCACCCCATGAACGCCCGTGAACACAGCAACGACGCGGCGGCTCCGGTCGGGAAGGCCGGCGGCGCCCCGCGGCCCCAGGAAGCCGGCTGGCTGCCGGACTGCGTCTTCACCGGTGACAAGTTTGAGGCCGGGCTCGCGTTCTTCGCGGACGATTTGGGCCGGATCACGCGCTTCTCGCGCGAGGCCGCGGATCTGGCGGCGGCCCGGCGGCTGGCGGGGCAGGCGGCGATCCCGGGACTGGTCAACACCCACTCGCAATCGTGGCAGCGGGTGCTGCGCGGCCGGATCGCGCCGCGGGGGCACGGCCCTCCGGCGCCGCTGGCGCATGCCCTCAGCGGTCTCTCCACCGCGGATCTCTACGACGCGGCGCGGATGGCCTTCATGGAAATGATGCTCTCGGGCATCACGTGCGTGGGCGAGTTTCACACCCTACACCGCCAGCCGGACGGCGCGCCGTGGCCTGAGCCGAATCTCGCGAGTCACGAACTTCTCCGCGCCGCGCGCGACACCGGCCTCCGGCTCGCCCTGTTTCCCGCGGTCGCCACGCGGGCGGGCTTCCGCCCGCCGCCGCCTCCCGGCCGCGGGCGCCTCCTCACGGCCAAGGTCGACGAGTATGTCCGCGACGTCGATGCCTTGCGGGATTTCGTGGCGCGGAACCACCCGGGCGAGGCGGCGTGGATTGGCGTCGCTGCGCACAGCCTGGACACGGTGCCGCTCGACCATTTGAAGGCCGTCGCCACCTATGCCCACGCGCAAAGGCTGCGGTTGCACCTCCCGCTCTCAGCGCAGCCGGCGGACAACGACGCCTGCGTCGCCGAATATGGCCGCACGCCGGTCACGCTGCTGGCGGAGCACGGACTGCTCGACAAACGCTTCACCGCGATCCACGCGATTCATCTCACGGATGACGAGGCACGGCTGCTGGGCTCAGCGCGGGCCACGGTGTGCGCGTGTCCGGCCGCGACGCGCCTCCACGGCCCCGGGGAAGTGCCGGCTGCCAGGTTGCACGCGGCGGGTGCGGCGCTCGCGCTTGGCACCGACAATGGGACGCAGATCAACCTGCTCGCGGAGGCGCGCCGGCTGGCCCGCGCGGAAGCGGGGCTCGCGACGGCGGGGCTCCTGTTTCAGGCAGCGACGGCCGCGGGGGCGCGCAGCCTGGGCGCGCCCAACGGTGCCTTGGAAGTCGGCCGTCCGGCCGATTTCTTCACGGTGGCGCTGTACGACCCGTCAATTGCCGGGGCGGAGCCGGAGGCGCTGCTCGACAACATCGTGTTTTCGCTGGAGCGCCGGGCGATCCGCGATGTATGGATCGGGGCCCGCCAATGCGTGGCGAACGGTCGGCACCCCTATCAGGGGGCGATTGTGAGCCGATTCGTCGAACTGCAAAAGCGACTGTGGGGCGGCGGCGCAGCGGCCTGAGGCCGGCTTGCCGCGCCGTAGCGCTTGGGCGAAGGCGGAAGGCCGATCGCTGGAAATCGGAGCAGGCGGGGACGCCGGAATCAGGCTTGCGCGGCGGCCGAGGCCGCGAGCGGGGGCAAAACCCGGAGGAGGTCGCCCAGCCACGGTTCGCCCCTGAGCTTGGTCGCCAGCAATTCCAATCCGCTGCGTTCGTCGGAGGTGAGATCGGGCGAAGCGTCGCGACCAAAGGCGGCGGCTGCCTCGAAGAAACGCAGCTCGGCATCGGGGCGGCTCCCGGGGCCATCCAGGCGGAACTGCGCGGGGGCGAGAGGGCCAAAAAGCAGCGCCCGCGCGAGTTGCGGCCGTCGGGCAATGTCGGGTGCAACGCCCGCGGCCGAGGCGAACAGGAAGGCCATGTCGTGGCACACCACTTCCGGCTGCGCTTTGCGCGCCTGGTGGTGGGCGGCGATGGCGGCGAGCATGGTCGGGCGATCGGGCAGCGGGCGGGCGCCGCTCCAGGCGGCGGCTACCCACCGCGCCTGGAGTTCCACCACCGGCAGGTAGGGTCCCACCTGCTTGTACAGGCCGACAAAGGCGAGGCCGGGCAGGTCGGGATGGAAGGTGTGCTGGTAAAGATCGAGACCAGAGTCGTCCACCGCGAGCGCCCGGCAGGCGTCGTCATCGAGGAAAGGCAGGTTCAGGGCGTAGCCGGTGCCAAAGATGACGTCATCGATCGCCTCGCGGCTGCCGTCGGCGAAGACGACCGAATCCTCAGTGAACCTCGCCGGCTCCAGCTTGGGCCGGATCCGCCCCTCCGCCACGAGCGGCAGGTAGTCCTGGCACAGGGAGATGTTGGCCTCGAGGATGTTCTCGGCGGGCCGCAAGCCGCCGTATTGGGCAGGATTGCCGCAGTATCGCAGCACGAGCTTTTTGAGGCCTTCACCCACCGCCGTCGGGGGCAGCGCGCGCCCCAGCAGGCTGGCGAAGCGGCTGAACGCGACCAGGTCGGCGGGCACGCCCGCCAGAATCTTGCTGAGGATGTAGCGCGGCTTGCGGCTGGCGGAGATGACCGTGATGGAGGGATCCGATGCGAGGTCGGCTGCGATCTCCAAAGCGCTGATGCTGTTGCCAACGACCAGAACGCGCCGGCCGTGAAAGGGTTCGGGTCCGTCGTAGTCAAACGCGTGGCTGACTCCGCCCATGCTTTTGAACGCGTTGAGCCCCTTGACCTCCGGAACGAACGGCCGCGTATACCGGCCCGAGGCCACGACGACCCGAGAGAAGATCTCCGTTTGCGCGGGCTGGCCGCCGGACGACGAGCGGACGGTCCACCGGCCGTCGTTGGTTGGCGCAATGGCGTCGACGCGGGTATTGAGCAGGACCCGGTTCTGCAGATCGAACTGTGCGGCGTAGCGCCGGAGGTAGGCCAGGATTTCCTGGTTGGTCGGGAACATCGCGGTTCCGGGCGGGTGCGGCAGGTCGGAAAAGCAGGTGGTTACATGGCTCGTGTTCGTGCGCATGCTCTTCCACACCCCGCTGTGCGGCGCGGACGCGTTCCACTGGCCGCCGATGCTGGCGCTCTGCTCGAGGATGATCGGGCGCAATCCCTCCTCGAGGAGATGCTTGGCGGTGGCGAGGCCGGAGGGCCCACCGCCGATGATGGCGATGCCTGGACTGTCCATGGGCATAAGGCGACTCCGCCGCCCGACCAGGCGTGCGGGAGCAAAACAACGCCACGATTCCTCCCACTGTCAAACGGTACGGGCGATATGGGCCGCGTTCCGCGACTCATTTGCGACTATGCGGACCCCGGTCGCTCGGGCCGGAGAGAAGTGCCGCCGCGTTGCTGGAAGCGAAATGTTCGATGTGGGCCACGAGCAAGCTCGGGCCCTACGGGACCGGAGGATCATGTAGCGCGACCTTGCCGGCCAGCCGTAGCCTTTCAGGCGAAGGCTGGGTCGCCGCCACGTTGGTGGAAGCGAAACGTTCGATGTAGGCCACGAGCACCTGTCCGCCGAAGCCCCGCGAATGCGGGGCGAAGGCGGAAGCTCGGGCCCTACGGGACGGGTATTCGCGTAGGGCGCCCCGCCGCTGCGGCGGAGCCGCCACCGGGGCGCACTCACCGCGGTCCGCCGGGGCCCCGCCGCGGGAGCCGCAACACCACGTCCTCGATCTCGACCTTCTTGGGTGGCGGAGGCAGTTTGCGCCACTGGCGCCGCTGGCGCGCGCGGCGGACGTGGGGAAAGGCGATCGCGACAACGATGACCACTGCCGCCAGCACGGCGGTCAGCTCGGCGGGAAGGGGAAGATCACTCCAAAGTGTCCCGAGGGGATTCATCGGGGGCAGCGTTTGCAGTCGAATGTCTCAGTCCCTTTTCGACCTCAACGCAAGCCGGCGGGTCGCGGCACCAGGCTGGTGGCCGCGATTTTCACAGAAATCTCAATCGAACCGGCCCAAAATGGCGTCCGCCGGATCGCTTATTTCTGCTGGGAGAGCAGCTTCTCTTTCGCCTTCTGGAACTCCTCTTCGTTCAACGCGCCCTGATCCTTCAATGCCTTCAACTTCTGCAATTGCGACACGAGATCACTTTCAGCCGCCGGCGCCACCGTCGTGACGGGCAGGCCCAGGTTGATCTGCGGAGTTCCTCCGCCCACCGGTCGCATATAAATGTCGGTCAACTGGGCGAAGCGCCCGAACGATTCCACCTTGCCGTCAACCATGCGTACAGAATACGGGACTTGACGGTAATAGCCGGTATCAGTGCTCAGGTAGTAGGTCAGGTACTCGATGTTCGCCTGGGCGCTCATGCTGTCGGGCTGGCCGAGGATGGCAACTACCTGGTCCTTGGTCATCCCGATCCGAATCTGGTTCAGTTTGTCAGCGGTCACGCAGCCGGCGAGCAACGCGAGAAGCAACAGGGCAAGCCCGGGGGTTTTCATGGCTGGAAAGAGGCAACGGGCCCTGCCGGCCGGAATGGCCGGTTGGAGCAGACAACCGATGCCTTGGCAATGAGACGCTTCCGGAATAGGAAGATTACAGCAGCCTTGAAAAGGCCGCGTCTCGAGCGGCCGGGGCGGCGGATGCCTGCCCGCCCGCTGTCTTCTGCCTCCGGCCCCGGGCGTTACGCCGCCGCGGCCTCGGCTGGGGGCTCGCTCTTCCAGCGCGCTCCCTTGGTCAGCCAACCGCGCAAGAGCGCCGCGAGGATGCAGCCGACCATCGCATAGACGCCAAGCCACAACCACATCGCAGCCGGACTGTGCCAGTACGGAACCTGGTCATGGATCATCGCCTCCTGCAGAGGGATCTCGGTGCCGTTGACGGAAACTTTCTCCGGCGACCAGAGCGTGAGCATGTGGCCGGAAAACGCGCTCACGAGCGTCTTGGCCAGAAACCAGGGAATCATGGAGAGACCGAGGTAGGTGCCCTCCTGCCCCTTGGGGGCGATGGCCGCGGTGTATTCGTAGAGCTTGGGTGACCACAGCACCTCGCCCACGGTCACGATGATCATGCACAGGATCGCCATGATGTAGTGGGCGCGGGCGATGTCGGTACCGTACCATTGCCACGGCACCGCCATGGGGAAGAGGGAAAACGCCGAGACCATCGCGCCGTAGACCAACAAGCTGTAGACCTTGAATTTGTTGGCGAGCGGGATGAACAGGATGATGCCGACCACGATGCCGATCGGGTTGATCATGTTCAGGACGCCGATCGCCGCCGTCGGCCCGATCGTGCGTTCCCAGTACTTCGGCATGAGGAGATACAGGTACGTGTAGACCGCCCGGACGCCGAGAATCAGCGCGATCAGCACCAACAGGCGAAAGAACGCCCGCTCGGAGATCACGCTGACAAAGATCTGCCATGGCGACCGCTTTTCCTTCTTCGGTGGCGCCGGTTCTGGTTCTTCGCCGGGGTCGCGCAGCTGCTCTTCGCGGTGCAGCATCGCCTCGCCGACCAGGAGGCAGAGCACCGCGGTGATCACGCCCAGGGTGAAGATGTGGACATTGCCGATCTTCAGCTCCAGCCGGACAATGTCCACCGCCGCACCGCCGGCGGCCGCCCCGATGTTCATGAAGAGATACCAGAGATTGAAGCCCGCGCTCCGGGAACGCTTGGTGGTGTAGCGCTGGGTCGCGGCCTGGAAGATCGTCTGGATGCCCGCCATGAACGGGGCGGTCAGCACCAGCAGCACGGCGGCAATCCAGCCGCGGTGCGGCAGCGAGGGCGTGATCCCGACGAATACAATCAGGGCCCGCAGCACCAGCGACCCGCTGAGGGCGACGCGCAGCGACAGTTTGATGCCCATCCAGTCGGTCATCGCGCCGGAAAACGTCAGCAAGAGCGTGACCGCCGAGGTAAACACGGCCACGGCGTAGCCGGCCCGCTCGTCGCTCATTCCCAGATCGTGGGAGAGGAAGAGCGTGACGATCGTCAGCATCGCGAAGTAGAACGTGCAATCCAGGAAGTTGATGATCTGGATGCCCCAGTACTCCCGGCCCGTTTCCTTCAGCACCCCAAAATCTCTGAAGTATCCAACGATCATCTGCGCGGCGGTTTTGGGGGCGGGCGGCGAGTCACTCATGTTCTTCGGGGTTGCGGTCCTGGCACGGGAATCGGGCAACGCTTGCCAAAGCCGGGGGCAAGTCAACCGCGGGGTGGGAGTTGATGAGAACGCGAAGAACCCAGCGCGGCTTCGCCGCGTCTGAGAAGAGTCAGGAAAGGACACAGAGCCCACAGGAGTTCGAGCCGAGGTCACCGAGGATTCAGCCGGCCCCGTGGTCTCCCGTCTGCGCTCCGTGCTCTCGGTGACCCGATGAATCTTGCTCGGGAAATAATAACTCCCAGTACAGGGGCAAAAGCCAGGAGGCAGAGGCCAGAGGGCGGAGGACAGAGGGCGGAGGTCAGACAGACGGGGCATCAGAGTCCCGAGACTGCGCGCTGGGATCGGCCGCAACGACATCCGCCGCACAGGCGAGCCTGGCGGCGGATTTCCAGTTACGGGTCGAGCCCGTGACCACGGCTATGGTGGTTATCTTCGTCGTAGGTCCGGCGGAGCGGACGGCAGACTGTCACTGAACTGATCCACCCTATCGCGGCGGAGCATGAGCGCAATCGTATTCACCGAAAATCCGGGCGACAAAGGGCAGGAATTGTCCTCGGCCGATGTGGGGTTAAGTCCGTCTGGCGGCGCGGCGCCCATAGTCCGTGAACCGCGGATTACGCGGATGGGCACGGATGGAATGCGGGATCCGATCCGTTCTTGATCCGTGTGATCCGCGGTGAAAGGAGCCGGGGTTTCCACCTCGCTGGGTCTCACCGGCTTGCCGGCAAACGGAAACCGGAAAGCCAAGCAAATGGCTTGTTGGCGCGGCACCCGGTGTGCATGGTGGCGCCCGGAGGATCAACTATGGCCATGCGTGGACGCGAACCGAAGGAAACACCACACCGCCCCCGGGGCCACCTCGCATGACTTCGCTCCGGATTGCCGTTTTCATCGCGGTGGTGCTGGGAGTGTGGGCGGCCATGCACGGCTACGTCTTTTGGCGGCTGGCGTCCGTGCCGTGGGTGGCGACGCATGTGCCGCGACGGGCGCTGATGTGGACCGCCATCGCGCTGGCCGCCAGCTATCCCCTGGCGCGATTCCTGAACCGCTGGCAACTCGGGGCGGTGGGCGAGCCGCTCGAATTCGTCGCAGCAAACTGGATCGGCGTGCTGTTCATGGTGTTCGCGCTGCTGGCCGCGGCGGATGTGGCCACGCTCGGCGGCGTGCTGCTGCCGCGCCTGGCGCCGGCGGTGCGCGGCTGGGCCGCGATCGGGGCGCTGGTCCTGGCGGCGGCCGGCCTCGTGCAGGGCCTGCGGCCGCCGGTGGTGCAGGAGTACGAGGTGCGCCTCGCGGGTTTGCCGAAGGAGCGCGACGGCCTCGTGCTCGTCGCCGTGTCGGACCTGCACCTCGGCACGCTGATTGGCCAGCGCTGGATGACCCGGCTGGTGGCCCGCGTGGAGGCGCTGCGGCCCGACGCCGTCCTGGTCGTGGGCGACCTTGTGGACGGCGAGGTGGGCCGGCTGGAGCCGCTGCTGCCGGTGCTGAAGTCGCTGCGGGCCCCCCTTGGCGTGTGGGCGGTGACGGGCAACCACGAGTTCTATGCGGGCTTCGATCGCAGCGTCCACCTGCTGGAGGAGGCGGGCTACACGGTGCTGCGCGACCGTTGCGCTGAGATCGCGCCGGGCCTGGTGGTGGCGGGTGTGGACGATCTCACGGCGCGCCGGCAATTCGGCCGATCCGACCGGCCGGTCGAGAAGGCGCTGGCGGGCCGACCACCGGGCGCCGTCGTGTTGCTGTCGCACTCGCCCCTGCAGGCCGGCACGGCGGCGGCCGCGGGCGCCGGCCTCATGATTTCGGGTCACACCCACGACGGGCAGATCTGGCCGTTCCGCTATCTGGTCCGGTTGAGTTACCCGCTGTTGGGAGGACGTTACGAGGTGGGCGGGATGCCGGTGATCGTCTGCCGCGGCACCGGCACGTGGGGGCCGCGCATGCGCCTCTGGCGTCCCAGCGAAATCGTGCGCATCACCCTCCGGGCGGGGCAATAGGTGCAAGGAGTAAGGTGTAAGGTCACAGGGTGTTGGGCGTGGGGCGGCGCGACCTTCCGTTCGGGCTCAACCGGGAGTGGAATCGGGCAGAAAATTGCGACGGCGCGCCAGATGAGTATCATATCGGCCGTGCAAACCAACGTCCTCGGCGGCCCCCTGCGCTGCTGCTGCCAGCGTCCGCTGACCGGCTTCTATCGTGACGGCTTCTGCCGCACCGGTCCGGGCGACCACGGATTGCACACAGTCTGTGTTCGCGCGACACGCGAGTTTCTCGAGTTCTCGATGGTGGCTGGCAACGATCTCAGCACGCCACGGCCCGAGTACGGTTTTCCTGGTCTCACGGAGGGCGACCGCTGGTGCGTGTGCGTGGAGCGGTGGCGCGAGGCCCTCGAGGCGGGCTGCGCCCCGCCCGTCGTGCTGGAGGCGTGCCACGTTTCTGCGCTCGAGTACGTGGACCTCGAGGACCTCCGGGCCCACGCCGTGGCGCCAGGTCGCGGACCCGCGGCGTGACTTTGGGTGACAACTCCTCTGGCGCCGGGCCGGCGAAAGCGGAATGGCGGCGGCGTCGCGAGACGGATACGGGCTCAGAGGTATCGCAGATCGCGCGCGGCCTTCTCGAGGTCGTCGCGGAAGCGGGGGTCGGCCACGGCGATCAGCGCCCGCGCCCGCTGGCGGAGGGATTTGCCGTAGAGGTCGGCGATGCCGTGCTCGGTGATCACGTAGTGCACGTGGTTCCGCGACGTGACCACGCCCGCCCCCGGCTTGAGCGTCGGCACGATCTTGCTGACGGGCTGGTCCTTGACCGTCGCCATGCTGGGCAGCGCGATGATGGGTTTGCCGCCCTTGGAGCGGCTCGCGCCGTAGATGAAGTCCAGCTGCCCGCCCACGCCGCTGAAGAGCCGCGTGCCGATCGAGTCCGCGCACACCTGGCCGGTCAGGTCGACCTCGATCGCCGAATTGATCGCCACCATGCGGTCGTTCTGCGCGATGCGGAACGGATCGTTGATGTACTCGGTCGGGTGCAGCTCGACCATCGGATTGTCGTGCACGAAGTCGTAGAGCCGGCGCGTGCCGATGAGGAAACCCGCGACAATCTTGCCCGGGTGCAGCGATTTGCGCTCCCCGTTGATGATGCCGCGCTCGACCAGGTCGATCACGCCGTCGGAGAACATCTCGCTGTGGATGCCGAGGTCGCGCTTGTCGTTGAGGAAGGTCAGCACGGCGTCGGGAACGCCGCCGATGCCCAGCTGAAGGGTCGAGCCGTCCTCGATCAGGCTGGCGCAATGGCCGCCGATGCGGCGCTCCAGCTCGGTGATCTCGCCCATGCGGTGCTCGAACAAGGGGTAGGAGACCGGCACCACGTGCGTGAGTTTGGAGACGTGGATGAAGCTGTCGCCGAGCGTGCGCGGCATGCGGTCGTTGATCTCGGCGATCACGATGCGGGCGGACTCGGCGGCGGTCTTGGTCACGCCGACCTCGACGCCGAAACTGCAGAAGCCCCGCTCGTCGGGCGGGCTGAGGTGCACCAGCGCCACGTCGAGGGGGAGGACGCGGTGGCGGAAGAGGTCGGGAATCTCGCCCAGGAAGCACGGAGTAAAATCCGCCCGGCCGGCATTGACGGCCGCGCGCACGTTGGCGCCGATGAAGAGGACGTTGGGGCGAAGGTACCGCTCCAGGCCGGGCGCGGCGAAGTCGGCGTTGCCGAGGGTGAGCAGGTGGACGAGCTCGATGGGCGTGGCGAATTCGGGCGCGCGTTTGACGAGGGCCGCCATCACGGTCTGGGGCACGGAGCAGTTGCCGGTCATGAACACCCGCATGCCGGCGGAGATCGCGGTGACGGCCTGCTCCGCGGTCGTGATGCGGCTCTGGTAGATTGGCTGTACGAAATTCATGGGAGGGGGCGGGCGAGCGGTCGCGCCTGCGCCGGCGGCGCGGCGGGGCGACCCGGAGGGCCGGCGCGGCGGCTGCTACATCAGCAGCTGGATTTGATCATGGCCGTGGACCATCCCGAGCTGCTCGTGGACGTCGACCAGGACCAGCTTGTGCGCGTGGCAGCCGCCCTTGAGACAGCCTTCGAGGATGCCGCCATTGGGCAGGTACAGCGCGAACATGGGCGAGAAGCAGAAATCGCATTTCTCGTGCTCCACCTTGAGGGAAACGCCGCAGGTCGGGCAGAACATCTCGACCACCACGCCTTCAGGGATGTCCACGTCGAACAGGTTGTGGAAGCTGCCGTAGACCGGGTCGAGGTGGATGTTGCCGCGGACCGCGCCGTACTGGATGACCACCTTGATGGAGGGGTAGCCGTTGATGGGCACCGAGGGATCCATGAGGCTGTGTCCACGGGGACAGTGCGCGTGCTCCAGATGAAACGCCTGGGAGGGAACCTCGATGACGATCTTTTCCTTTTGCATGGCTACACCTGCACCTTCGTTGCGAACGCCAGGCCGGCGTCCAGGGCGTTGAGATTGATGCGCAGCAAGTGCTGCTTGGTGGGCCCGAGCACATCCTGAATCGCCGCGATGACGGCGTCCTTCCGCACGGGCTCTGCGAGCGCAAGGTAGGCGCCCAGCATGACGACGTTCGCGACCCGCGGACTGCCCTGCTGGTGGGCGAGCTCGTTGACGGGGATGGCGAGCGCCTGCACGTCGGAACGCGTGGGCGGGCGGGGGACGAGGGAGCTGTTCACCAGCACCCAGCCGCCGGGCTGGGCGAACGACTCGAAGCGGTCGAGCGACGGCAGGTTCATGGCGATCACGCACGTGGCCTCGGAAATGATGGGCGCGCCGATGATGTCGTCGGAGATGATGACGTTGCAGTTGGCGGTGCCCCCGCGCATTTCCGGGCCGTAGGAAGGCAGCCACGAAACATTCTTCCCTTCCATCATGCCGGCGTAGGCCAGGAGGCGGCCGATCATCAGGATGCCCTGGCCGCCGAAACCGGCCGCGATGATGCGGTGCTCCGCCATGGTCAGGATCCTCCTTCGCTGTCTTTGAACACCCCCAGGGGATAGGCCGGGATCATATTCTGCTCCACCCAGCGCAGGGCGTCGACCGGCGACAGCCCCCAGTTGGTCGGGCAGGTGGACAACACCTCCACCAGGCTGAATCCCTTGTTGTCGATCTGCAGCTGAAAGGCTTTCTTGATCGCACGCTTTGCCACGTTCAGCCGCGGGATGCTGTGGACTGACACGCGGGCGATGTAGGCGGTGGCCTCGATCGTGGCCAGCATTTCGCAAACCCGGAGCGGGGCGCCCTGGCCCAGGCGGCTCCGGCCGAGCGGCGACGTGGTGGTGGGTTGGCCGACCAGCGTGGTGGGCGCCATCTGGCCGCCGGTCATGCCGTAGATGGCGTTGTTGACGAAGACGACGGTGATATTCTCGCCGCGCATGGCGGCGTGGACGATTTCGCCCATGCCGATCGAGGCGAGGTCGCCGTCGCCCTGGTAGGTGAACACGATGTTGTCCGGCCGCACTCGCTTGATCCCGGTGGCCACGGCCGGGGCGCGCCCGTGGGCGGCCTCCTGCGCGTCGCAGTTGAAATACTCGTAGGCAAATACCGCGCAGCCGACCGGTGCGACCGCCACCGCCCGGCCGAGCACGTCGAGCTCCACCAGCGACTCGGCCACGAGCTTGTGGATGATCCCGTGCGTGCAGCCCGGGCAGTAGTGCAGCGGGACACCCGTCAGACCGGGCGATTTCTGGTAGACGGTCTTCATGGGCCGCCTCCTCCGAGCAGGGCTTGCACCTGCTTCACGACCTCCTCCGGTGTCGGCACGATTCCGCCGGTGCGCCCGTAGAAGGCGATCGGACGCCGGCCCGCGACCGCGATCTTCACGTCGTCGAGCATCTGCCCCATGCTCATTTCCACGACCAGGAAGGCGCGGGTCCGGTCGACCACGCGGTCGAAGGCGCCGAGCGGAAACGGATAAAGCGTGATCGGGCGGAGCAGGCCGACCTTCAGTCCGAGGCGGCGGCATTTCTCGATGGCCGAGCGCGCGATGCGCGAGGTGGTGCCGTAGGCTACAATGACCACGTCGGCGTCCTCGCACTGGTACAGCTCGAAGCGAACCTCGGTCCGCTCGACCTCGAGGTACTTCCGGTAGATCGCGCGGACGTGATTCTCGAGTTGGTCGGGGTAGAGGTAGAGCGAGTTGATGATGCGCCGCCGGCCGCCGCTCTCGGCCGTGCCCGTGGTGGCCCAATCCTTGGGCGGCAGCGCGCACGCCGGCTGGTACGGCGACAGCTCCACGGGCTCCATCAGCTGGCCGATCATGCCGTCCGCCAGCACCATCACGGGGTTGCGGTACTTGTCGGCGAGATCGAACGCCAGCTGGGTGAGGTCGACCGCCTCCTGGAGGTTGGCGGGCGCGAGCACGAGGACGCGGTAATCGCCATGGCCGCCGCCCTTGGTCGCCTGGAAATAATCCGCCTGCGCCGGCTGCACCCCGCCCAGACCCGGGCCGGCCCGCATGATGTTCACCAGCACGCAGGGCAGCTCCGCCCCGGCGATGTACGAGATGCCCTCCTGCATCAGGCTGATGCCGGGGCTGGAGGAGGAGGTCAGGACGCGCGCGCCCGCGCCCGCCGCGCCGTAGACCATGTTGATCGCCGCCACCTCGGATTCGGCCTGCACGTAGGTGCCGCCGACCTTGGGCAGCTCCCGCGCCATGTATTCCGGAATCTCGTTCTGCGGGGTGATCGGGTAGCCGAAGAAGTAGCGGCAGCCGGCGTTGATCGCGGCGGCGGCGATCGCCTCGTTCCCCTTCATCAATTTCCTCGCCATGGGCGTTCCTCTAGCGGCGCACGGTGATGACCGAGTCGGGGCAGATCTTGGCGCAGCTCGCGCAACCGCTGCACTCCGCCAGGTTGTAGACGACGGCGGGAAAATAGCCGCGGATGTTCACCCGGGTGGTGTCGATCTTGATGATCTTGGTGGGGCAGATCGTGACGCAGAGCTCGCAGCCTTTGCAGAGATTCTCGTCGAAGATCACTTCGGGCATGGCGGCTGCGGGGAGCTCAGGCCGGGTGGGTGAAGGCGGTGGGGAGAGGGGCACGACGGAGGGAGGAAGAGGTGCCGCGGGGCGGGCGAGCGGGGCCGTCATGGCTGCGCGGCGCAGGCCGGCGGCGGTGAACGATAGGGTTGGGGAAACACTGCAAGAACAAGCACAACCGACGAGGTCGGATGATAAATCGACGCTGCGGGCGCGCGAGTAAAAACCGACTCACCCCGCGGCGGCGCGGTGGTAGTAGCACCGTTTGTCAGGACGATGAGCAACGGGCGCGGGCGGCGAATTCCGCTGCGCCCGATCGCCTTGCGCCGGCGACTCGACCGCCGTGGGGCCGCCAAATGACTTGTTGTGGCCGGGAAGATGGGTAGATCTCCCCAATGCCCACGCGGCAAGGTTCCCTTCATCTCTTCCGCCTCGCCGGGGTCGACCTGTACCTGCACTGGTCGTGGTTTGTCGTCGCGATGTACGAGATTTCCAGCCGGCGCGGGAGCTACGGGTCGCTCACGTTCAACGCGCTCGAATATCTGGCGCTGTTCGCGATCGTCCTGCTGCACGAGATGGGCCACGCGCTGGCCTGCCGGTCGGTGGGCGGTCGGGCGGATGAGATCGTGCTCTGGCCGCTGGGTGGGGTGGCCTATGTGGCGCCGCCGATGCGGCCCGGTGCCACGCTCTGGAGCATTGCGGCCGGCCCGCTGGTGAACGTGGGACTGGTATTCGTATTCCTCGGGGTGCGCGTGCTGAGTGGAACTCTGCCGTGGCCGGAGAACCCGTCCGATGCGGTGTGGTTTCTGCACATCCTCTGGATCGTCAACCTCGGCCTGCTGATCTTCAACTTGCTGCCGATCTACCCCTTGGACGGGGGCCAGATTGTACGCGCGCTGCTGTGGTTCGCGATCGGGCGCGCCCAGAGCCTCTTGGTGGCGAGCATCATCGGCTTTGCGGGCGTGGCCGTAATGCTCCTCGGCGTCGCCGTGCTGTTCTTCATCGGTCAGCAGCAGAATGCGATCTGGTTTGGCATCATGGCCCTATTCATTCTCGCCAACTGCTGGCGCGGGCTGCAGCACGCCCGGATTCTGGCTCGCGCCGCCCGGCTCCCTCGGCGCGACGGGTTTCGGTGCCCGAGCTGCGAGGCAGCGCCGCCCATCGGCGCGTGGTGGACGTGCGGGCGGTGTGGAAAGCCCTTCGACACCTTCGAGACGCAGGCCGTTTGTCCGCACTGCGGCGCGACTTTCGCGGCCACGCGTTGCCTGGATTGCGGCGAGCTGCACGCCATCGAGCAGTGGCGCGTGCCCCCGCCGCGGATTACCTGAACGCACGCCCGCAACGGTAGTCCTTGGACGCCAGCGTCGTGCCCACCCCGGTTCCGCGCACGGCGGGCGTGGCGGGGAATTTGACCTCGCGACTGGCGGCGGGGTCGTGGCACAGTTACCCTTTCAGATGCCGGACGCTGCCGCCACCGACTCGTCGTCCCGACCCGCGGGTTCACCGTGGGCGCGGCCCTTCCACGTGATGGCCAAGCCGGCGGGCGCCCGCTGCAACCTCGCGTGCAGCTATTGTTTCTATCTGGAAAAGGAGCCGGCTTACTACCCGGGCGCGGGGCTGCCGCGGATGAGCGAGGCCACGCTCGACGCCTACATTCGCGACTACATTGCGTCGCAGCCGGGGGAGGAGGTCACGTTCACGTGGCAGGGGGGCGAGCCGACGCTGCTGGGTCTGGAATTCTATCAGCGCGTCGTAGAATTGCAGCAGCACTATGCCGCGGGGCGGCGCATCGCCAACGCGCTGCAGACCAACGGCGCGCTGCTCGACGACGCCTGGGGGACGTTTCTGGCGCGGCACGGCTTCTTGGTGGGACTGAGCCTCGACGGTCCGCGGGCGCTGCACGATGCCTATCGCGTGGATCGCGGCGGCCGGCCGACGTGGGCGAAAGTCATGCGTGGCCTGCGCACGCTGAAGCGGCACCGCGTGCCGTTCAACACGCTGACGGTGGTGCACCGGCGCAACTACCGGCAGGCGCGGGATGTCTATGAGTTCCTGGTGGCCGAGGGCTCCCGCTTCCTGCAGTTCATTCCGCTGGTCGAGCGCCGGGCCCGCCCGGCGGACACGGCGGCGCGCCTCGACCATGCGCCGCCGCCGGCCGGGCCGGGCGATCTCGTGCCGCCGGAGCGCGCCGCGGAGGCGGCGGCCACGGAATGCGTGCCGCGCGAGGGTTATGGCGAATTCCTCTGCACGGTGTTTGATCTCTGGGTGCGGCGCGACGTCGGGCGGGTCTCCGTCCAGCAGTTCGACGCCGCGCTGAGCGCGTGGAGCGGGCTGGGGCCGGGGCTGTGCATTTTCGCCGAGCGGTGCGGGCGGGCGCTGGCGCTGGAGCACAACGGCGACGTTTACGCGTGCGATCACTATGTCTATCCGGCGTATCGGCTCGGCAACCTGCACGCGACGCCGCTGGCCGACCTGGGCAACGGTCCCGCGGCCGCGCGCTTTGGCGACGCCAAGGCGGATCTGCCGCGCGTCTGCCGGGAATGTCCGGTGCGGTTCGCCTGCAACGGCGACTGCCCGAAGCATCGCTTCGTGCGCGCGGGCGCAGGCGAGCCGGGCGTGAGCTACCTCTGCCCGTCCTACCTCCGCTATTTCACGCACATCGGGCCGGCGATGCAACGGATGGCGGCCCTGTGGCAGGTCGGCCGGCCGGCCGCGGACATCATGGGCGGCGCGGGGTCGCCGGCGGGATTTTGACGCGCGGTTCACCAATCGGCTTTACCCGGGGTTTACCATTGGGCGATGGACGGGGCGGGGAGCGCCCCTAGACTGGCGGCCATGGCTGTGTTTCAGCCGCTCCTGCGCCGGTCGGCCGCGATACCTCTTCCGGCGGGCAGGCGCCGGGGCCTTCAACCCTCCCTCCGCGCATGAACTGGAAAGCCATCCTTCTGCCCAGCGCTTACCTCGCGCTGTTCGCTCTGGCCGTCTTTGCGATCGTTTGGTGGGACCGACGCAAGCGGGGCGGGCGCATTCCGTTCGCCAAGGATCTCCGCCTGCTGCGGGTCGCGGGCGAGACGCACCTCAAGGAGGTGGGCCGGCTGGACGAGGATTTCATCCTCATCATGGTGTGGGCGGCGCTGGTGCCGTGCATCGTGGGACTGCTCTTGCTGGAGGTCGTCGCCCGGCTGCCGGCCGTGTGGATGTGGATCGGGCTGGGCGTGACGCTGGCGATGTTCGGCGCGGCGGTGGCGCTAGCGGTCCGCTGGTTCCTGGCGCGGCTGCGGGAGCGCAGCGATCAATATCTCGCCTATTTCGGCGAACGCATTGTCGCCGAATTCCTCGAGCCGCTGAAAGAGGGGGGCTGGCACGTGTTCCACGACGTGCCCTGCGAGAGCGGCAAGGAGAGGTTTAATATCAATCATGTCGCGGTCGGGCCGGGCGGCATCTTCGTGATCGAGACCCGGGCGCGGCGCAAGGGCGTGCCGCGCGAGGGGCGCGACGACTACAAGGTTTTCTTCGACGGCGAACAGCTGAGCTGGCCTTGGGGCGAGGACCAGGAGGGCATCGGCCAGACCATCGGCAATGCGAAGTGGCTGCAGCACTGGATCGACAAGACCACCGGCGAGAAAGTGGAGGTCGTGCCGGTGCTGGCGTTCCCCGGCTGGTATGTGGAGGCCAAGGCGCACGCGGCCCTGCGGGTGGTCAATCCCTCGTGGCTGCCGGGCGTGTTGACCGGGGGCGGCGAGACCATCCTCAGCGAGAAGCAGATCGACCAGTGCGTCCAGCAGCTTGAGCAACGCTGCCGTGACGTGGAGTACTGAGCGGGCGGCGTGGCGCCGGTCCGCGGAAGGAATTTAACCGGCGGCGGCGCCGCCGGGGCGCGCTCATTCCGTCGGGATCCGGTTGTCCGTGCGCAGCACGATGACCGGCGTTCGCGTCTTCACCCAGAGCTCGGCTTCCTTGAAATGCCGCGCCGGCACGTTCTCGAGTGCCTCGCCGACGGTCTTGGCCGGCAGGAGGCGGCCCCGCTTGGAGCGGTTGAAATCATAGGTTCCACGCAGGATCCGTTCCTTCGTCGAGGCGGGGCTCTCGGTCTCGGGAATCTGCACGACCCAGCCGACCAGGTCGTCCTTGGGCAGCCGGCGCTCGGGATCGGAGACGAGGATCAGCCATTGTTTCTTCACGGGCGGCGGCGGGACCTCCTCGGCCGGGTCGGGCTGCACGAGGTGGTGAATCTCCTCGAGGATGCGGCGCAGCACTGCCGGCTCGATGTGGTTTTTCTGCAGGATCTCGGCAACCTTGTTGACGTCAATTTTGGGCATGGTCAAAGCGGAGGGAGTGGCGGGGAGAGTCGGCCGTTCCGGCGGCCGCGGCGCCGGGCGCACCGGCGTCGACGTCGACGGGGGCCTCGCGGTTGGGGCGCGCGAGCACGCCCGGATAGGGCTCGAGCGAAAACAGCCGGACCGGATCGCGGAGCAGGTGACGATCGCACGCGGCGAAGAGCGCGGCTTCGGTTTCCGCCCGGCGCATGTCATAGAGAAAGGCGCCGGCGGGATCGACGCTCTGCCCAATGAAATTGAGGTACTTCTTCATCTTCGCGACCTGCAGCCGCTCGGGCACCCCGGGCGTGGCGGTGGCGGCGTACAAGTGGTCGATGTAGGCCCGGACATCGGCGAGGGTAGGCTGGAAGATCCCCGCGTGCGCGCCGTCGGCCGACCGGCAGGCAAAGAGTTCCCGGCATTGGCGGAAGATCCAGGGGTTGCGGATGGCGTGGCGGCCCATCATGACGCCGGCCGCGCGGGTCCGGGCGAGGATGCCGGCAGCGCGGTGGGCGGAGGTGATGTCGCCGTTAGCAAGAACCGGACAGCGCACCGCCCGCACAGCCTCGGCGATGAAATCGTGCCGGACCGCGCTGCGATACATGTCCTTCACCGTGCGGCCATGCACGGCCAGCAGGTCGATCCCGTGCCGATCGACGATCTCGAGCAGGCGCGGGAAGTTCGCGGTGTCGTCGAAGCCCAGGCGCATCTTGACCGTGAGCAAACCCGGCACCGCGGCGCGGAGGGCGCCCAGGATCTCGTCGACCCGCCCGGGCTCGCGCAGCAGGCCGCCGCCCACGTTCTTTCGATAGACCTTGGGCGCGGGGCAGCCGAGGTTAAGATCGATGCCGGCAACGGGGTAGACGAGCAGATCGCGCACGGTGCGCAGGAGGTCGGGCACGTTCTCGCCGATGAGCTGGGCGAAGACCGGGCGGCCCGTAGTGTTCTCAGTCAGCGAGCGCAGGATGTGTTTTTCGAGGCGGGACTGCGCGTGGACGCGGAAGAACTCGGTGAAGAAGAAGTCCGGTGGGCCGTAGCGGGCGATCACCCGCATGAACGCCAGGTCGGTCACATCCTGCATTGGCGCGAGCGCCGTCAGCGGCTGGCCGGGCACGACTGCCGCCGGCAGCGGGCGCGGCGCGATCGTCGCGACGGGGGAGGCGGGAGGTGGCAGGCTCAAGGGGAAAGGGGGTGACGGACCCTCGGTCGCCGGGAGGCATCCCGAGGACCCAGGGCGGCGGGAGCGGCCGGACGGGCCGGCGGCCCGCGGCTCAGGATTTCTCGCCCTCCTCCTCGTCGTCCTCGTCCTCTTCCTCCGCCTCGTTCTGTTGCTTGAGGACGCGCTCGAGGATTTCAGTCATGTCCTCGACGCCGTCGAAGACCTTTTGGGCGACGAAAATCGGCTTCTTCTGCTGCAGGGCGAGCACGATGGAATCGCTGGGCCGGGCGTCGACCTCGATGATCTTGCGCCCGAGTTCGTTCTGCATGTGCAGGATGATGCGCGCGTAGAAGGTGCCGTCGCTGACGTCGTTGACGATGACGCGTTCGAGGGTGACGTTGAGGCCGAGCAAGATGCTGCCGATGAGGTCGTGCGTGAGCGGGCGCTCCTTCTTGATGCCGTTGAGCGTCATCGAAATCGCGTTGCCGACGCTGTGGTCCACGTAGATGACGAAGGCCTTGTCGTCATTGCCGAGGAACACGGCGCAGCCGTTGGCGGTGGGCATGACGCCCTTGATGCCGACCTCGATGACCTCGTTCTGCATGGCCGCAATCTGCGGAGGGAGGCGCGAAAGCGCAAGCCGGCAGAGCGCTAGGTGAAGCCCAGCAGGTGGATGCCCCACGCTCCCGCTTGCGCGACCACGGCTGGGCGGTCGAGGACGATGACCTTGCCGGCTTCGAGCGCGGCGGCGGCGATCCGCGCCTCGCGCATGGCATCGAGCGTGCGCTGGCCAAAGACGGGCACGTCGAAGCGGTAGTCCTGGCTGGTCTTCACCGTCTTCACAAACAGCATCTGGTCCGTCTGGAACGCGCCCGCGCGGCGGAGCATTTCATCGGTGCCTTCAAAAGCCTCGACTGCGAGCACGGTCCCCTTGCGCACCACCACGCCTTGGCCGATGTCAAGCCGCGCCGCTTCGCGGGCGATGTGGATCCCGTGGTCGAGATACTCGCCGTCGATCGGGAACCGGCCGCCGGTCATGACACCGGGGCTGGCCAGGTGGTCGTCGAGAAAGGAGCGCGCGTCGAGCAGGGTGATGCCGAGCCGCTCGATCTCCGCGGCGATGGCGCCGAAGATGGTCGTGGCGTTGCGCCGTTTGAGCGAAAGCAGGAGGCGCGTGGTCTTGAGGTCCGGATGCAGACCCTTGAACAGGCGGCGCGGGGCGATCTGCCCCGCCATGTAGGCATAGCCCGCGCCGAATTGCTCAAGCGTCCGCAGCATGTGGCCGAGCTGGCCGACGCGGAGGGTGCGGCGGTCGGCCTCGGCGAAACTGGCAACGAGCTCGGGGCGCGTCTCCTCGTCGAAGGCGATCAGCTTCAGGGGAACGCCGGCGCGGCGGACTGCCTGGGCGACGAGGATCGGATAGAGGCCCTGGCCGGCGATGAGCGCGACGGGCCGGGCGGGATCAAAGCGGGCCGGGAGATAGGCGGAAAGCGCGGAGGACACGGGATACCGGATACCGGAGTGCGGATACCGGAAAGTAGAACGGGAAAGTCAAGCGCGGGAGTTTGCGTCGCCCGTCCCGCCGCTAGGTCTGCGAGCCGTAATATTTCTTGTAGCTGCGGTAGTAGCGGTAGTTCGTGTAGTACTCGATGCGCCGGGGCGACAGGCCGTTGAGCACGATCCCGAGGAAGTCCTTTTCGCCTTCGCGCAGCGTCCGGACGAACTGCCGGATGTGTTTCCGGTAGGCGCGATTGAAGCGGCAGACGTAGATGAGCTCGTCGGCATGCTCGGCGATGAGCAGGCTGTCGGACACCGCGCCGACCGGCGGGGAGTCGATGACGATCAGATCGTACCGCCGCTTGAGCTGTTCGAGAAACTGTCCGAAGACCGGCTTCTCGAGGAACTCCGTCGGGCTCTTCGAGCGCCCGCCGGATCGCAACAGCGAAAGGTTGTCGCTCAGGTGGGTGATGCCGAGCTGCGGGTTGGCCAGCAGATCCCCCTCGAGACTCGCGCCCGCTTCGGCCCAGGTGAGAATGCCGGCCTCGTTCGGCAGGTTGAAATGCCGGTGCAGCATGGGCCGGCGCATGTCGCAATCCATGAGCAGGGTGGCCCGGCCATGGCGGGCAAAGCTGCCCGCCAGGTTGCAGGAGATGAGCGTCTTGCCTTCCCCGGGGATGGTGCTCGTGACGAGGATGATCTTGGGATAGTCGAGCTTCGACTGGATTTTGACCGCGCTGTAGACGCTCAGGAACGCCTCCACTCCGGGTGTGGCCTTGGCCCGGATGGCGAGCATGTGTTTGTCCTCGTCCTTGACGTTGGCGAGATCGGGGATGATGCCGAGGAGGTTGACCCCGATGTAGGACTCGACGTCCCACGCGCTCTTGATCCGGTCATCGATGACGCTCAGGCCAAACGCCACGCCGAGGAAGACGAGCACGCCGACCATCACGCAGGTGCGGGCGATCCGCGTCTTGTTGGGCGTGTAGGGCGCGAAGTTGGGGACGGCGCGGTCGAGCAGGCTGACGGGAATGCGGTAGTCGAGCCCCTTGGACGTGGTGGTCTTGTTGAGGCTGTCGAGCACCTGCGAATAGGCGTTCTTGGCGACGGCCGCCTGGTCCTCGAGGCTGCGGTACTCGACCTTGAGGTCATCCAGACGCAGCTGCTCCTTCTCCTGCCGGGTATACTCGCGATCGAGGGATTGCTCCGAGTCGCGCGCCTTTTCCAGGCTGGCATTCAAGTCGGCGATGGCGAGGCTGATGGCCCGGTCGAGCTGGTCGCGGAGGAGCGAGATCGTCTTGGCGATCTCGATCATCTGGGGATGGCGCTCCAGGTAGCGTTCGCCCAGGACCGCCTGGCGCTGGAGCGCCTCGGCGAGCTGCCCCTTGAGGGAGGGGATGGTGCCGTGCCCGGCAATGTAGGAGATCTCGAGCAGGTCGCGGCCGTCCTTGCGAAACGTCTCCACCTGATTGAAGTAGACCTCGAGGTTGAGGCGTTCGAGATGGGCCGTGGTGCGCGCGGTGTTCACGCTTTTCAGGCGGTCGGTGATGATGTTCAGGCTGTCATCGAGCGAGATAAGATTGTGCTGCTTCTTGTATTCCTGCAGGCGCTGCTCCTTCTGCTCGTATTCCTTTTGCAGCTCCGTCGCCCGCTTCTGCAGGAAGGCGACCGCCTCCTCGTTGGAGCCGCCGCTTTTCGACATGAGGTAGTTGACGAATTCCTGGTAGAAGCGGTTGGCGACCAGCGCCGCGGCCTCCGGGTCGCGATGGCGGGCGGTGATCAGCAGGATGAGGCTGCCGCGTACGGGCTCGGCGAAAACGCTGCCGAGGGCGGCCGCGGGCGGGGGCGGGCTTGCGCCCGGCGCCAGGTCCTTGAGGTAGGGCCGCTGCAACACCTTGATCTCCTCGGGGGTCAGCGACTCCACGACCTTGGCGCGCAGGCTCGCGCTGTTCAGTCGCTGCAGGTAGGTGTTGATGTCGATGTCCGACTTGGGCGTCGGGTCCGCCACCTGATCGACCATGACAATCTTCTCGGGCCGTTCGAATTGCATGGTGGCCCGGCTCTCGAACATCGGCGTTTCCTGCATCTGGTAGTAGCCCAGGGGCAGGGCCACGAGGAACGCCACGGGCAGCGCAATCCACAGGCGCTCGCGGATGATGATGTAGTAATCGCGCAGGGTGCGCCGCTCGACGGCATGTTCGTCGCGGACGGTGGCCGCACCGGCCGCCGGGGGCGGCGGGGAGGCGGGCTCCGATGTGACGGGGGAAGGCACGGGGATCAGATCAGGCGCTCGGGCACGTAGATGATGTCGCCCGGTTCCAAGAGCAGGCTGTCATCCTCCGTCTTGGCGCGATCCCGGCCCTTGATCAAGCTGTCCACGTCAACCGTAAAGACCTTCTTGGTGCCGTCCGGCAGCAGGCGGGTGACCGTGACGGCGGAACCCTTGGCGATATCGGTGAAACCGCCGGCGCGGATGATGGCCTGGTAGACCGTCAGCGTCGACTCGGTCGGCAGCGAGACTGGACCGGGGCTCTTCACCTGTCCGTCCACGGTCACGGTGCGGGGCGCGTAGTCCTCGACGGAGATCGTGACCTGCGGATTGCGGAGAAACCGGCCGTCGCGGTAGGCGGTCTCGATGGTCTTCTGGGCTTCGTTGACCGTGGACCCGGCCACATGCACGTCACCCACGAGGTAGAGATTGACGTTACCGCGGGCGTCGATGCGCGAGATGGTGGCCAGATCCGGTTCGCCGAACACGACGATGCGCAGGCGGTCGGTGTTCGTGAGGCGGTAAATAAAGTTCTTCTTGGTGTCGGCCTTGCCCGGAGCCTCCGCAGAAGCCGGCGGCGTCTGCCCCGCGAGCGTCCCGGCGCCGAAAAGCGACGACGCGAGCGCGGCGCCCGCGACGGCGGTTCGTAGGGAGCGGGAGAGGCGGGACATGGCCGTCAAAAGCGTGCGGACAGATTGAAGGACGCAGTGTGTCGCGCGAAATCGGAGAAAGCGATATTAGAGTGATTGTCGGAGTAGGCGTAGGAAATCGAGGCGGAAAATCTGTTGCCGAGAGGGACGGAGAGGCCCGCATTGGCCGACCAGGCGCGATCCTGCCTCCCGCCGCCCCGGCTCCCCAGAAAATCGCTGATGGAATAATCCACGCCGGCATTCAGGGTCACCCGGAGCTTGAAGGTCGGCCGCAAGCTGGCCGAGAGGCCGAACGCCGTGACATTGACCGAAATGTCGGTGGCCGTGGTCGTGAAATCCTTGGAAGCCGCGCCCGTGAGGGTGACACGCGTGGTCACCGGCCAAGTCAAGGCCAGGCTGGAGGTGAGGGCATGAAAGCTCCCCCCGGTGCCGCCGCTCTCCTCGCGCCACTGGTAGCCGGCCCGGAGGCTGCCGTTGAGTTTCGGCAGGATGCCGCCGGTGGCGCCGAGCGTGAGGGCGTTGTCGACCGTGCGCGAGCCGCCCTCCGCGTCACCCCACCGGATGCGGTAGCCGCCCAGCAGATCGAGCTTCGAGCTGTAGACGTAGAACACATCGAGTGACTCCGCGTAGGACTTGAGGTTAAAGAGCGCGTCGTTCTCCACGTAGTCGCGCAGGCTGAAGTCGGTGTTGCTCGTGAAATAGTAGCGGCGGTTGATCGGGTAGCGGAGCTGGAGCGACGAGCCGTAGTTCCACGAGCTCGCGAACACGTTGGCGGCGGCGTCACTGCGGCTCTCGCGCCGGGCCGACAGCCCGAACGAGCCGGTGAGGCGGCCACCCTCCTTGGTGAAGGTCGCGTCCAGCGCCGGATTGTTGAAATCCTCGCCGGAGAATTTGTGGAAGCGCGTGGCAGTGAGCCCGAGCGAAGCCTTGACCCCGATCAAGCCCGCGCGGCGCGTGTACTGCGATCCGAGGGCGAGCACCTGGCTGGAGTCGCCGCCGCCGCCCGCCTGGGCAAAGAGATTCGAGTCATACGTGATGCCGTAGCTGGCCGTGACGTTGATCTCATCGTGCCCGTCGTTGAACTCGAGCACCGCGGACGCACGCGGGCCCATGACGGCGGCAGCCACCATCATTCCCAGAGTACGTCCAATCCTGGAATCAGCGATCAAAGGGCGGGGTGGGCCTCACCCGCCCGTGCGGAGGGTGGAGGGGCTCACGGTAAGCGGCACCGGCAGCTCGGCCGGCACGACCGCCTTGGCCTGGATTTCCGATGGACGGCCACCCGCAGGATTGACCGTTTCAAACAGGACGGTGGTCTGCGCGCGCTCCGTCGCGGCAATCTGGCCGGCCCAGCCGTTGAGAACGCTGGGGTCCGCCGTCGCCACCTGGATCAGTTCGGCGCCGGCCGCGGCCGACGAGCCCGTGACGACCGCCATTTGGCCCGTATGCAGCAACTGACCGACTCCGCCGGGTCCCGCATTCAGCGCGATCACGGTCGCATCGCCGGACACCACCGTGACCCGGGTCTCCTGGTCCCGCACCTCGATCACCACGACCTTGCCGCGGATTCTCACTTGGGCGTGCGGCGTGACGTACACCATCGACGTGCCCGTGGCCAGCTCGTTGGTCACGACGATGACCCGGCCTTGGGTCAAGCTCACCAGCGTGTCGGAGCTGGAAGGCTCGATCGTGGCGGTGTCCACCCCGCTGGCAAATGGTCTCTGCACAAAGCGGCGGATCTCCTTGGCCGTCCTTTCGTCAATGAACACGCCCGTCCCGTTGGAATAAACCAGGATCAGGCTGGCGCCGGCGGCCGTGTCGATCCGCGCGCCTTGGGCGGGCTGCGTGTCGCCCTTCTTCAAATCAATCGCCTTGCCTCCGGCCACGAAGGTGGCGCCGCCGGTGATTTGGGAGACATACACCTTGCCCGGCACGAATTCCTGAGCGACTGCCGAAACGGCCGCGGCGACGAGAAATAGCGTGCCCAAAATGAAGTTAGTTGTCGTTTTCATGGCGTGCCCCTGTGGTCCGGCGGATTCTGATTGTCGTCGATCTGTGGCGGAATGATCCGAAATCAGAATGAATTACGCAGTTTGGTCTTCTACGACAAGGTTAAGGATGCGCCCCGGCACATAAATGATTTTTTTTACAGCTTTTCCGGTTAGATGGGGCGCCACGCGGGGATTCTCGCGTGCCAACGCGACAGCCTCCTCTTGCGGCAGACCAACCCGCACCAAATGGTCGCCCCGGTACCTCCCATTGACCTGAAAGACCAGCTTCACCTGCTCAACCACCAGTTTGGCCGCATCATAGGCCGGCCAGGTGGCGGACAGCAGGGAGGGGCGCTCGCCCAGCCGGGACCACAATTCCTCGGCGATGTGGGGGGCGAACGGAGCCAGGAGCTGGAGGAAGGCTAGGATGGTCTGGCGGTTGACGCTGGCCGCCTTCTGCAGCGTGTTCACCAGGATCATCATCTGCGAGATGGCGGTGTTGAAATGCAGAGCTTCGATATCCTCGCCGACCTTGCGAATGGTCTCGTGCAGCAGGCGGCCGACTTCGGGCCCGTCCGCGGCATCGGCGGAGATCTTGGGCTGCGGCCGCCCCTCGGCATCGAGGCATTCGCGCCAGACTTTGTTGAGGAACCGAAACACGCCCTCGATGCCGCGCGGATTCCACGGCTTCATCGCCTCGAGGGGTCCGAGGAACATCAGATACAGGCGCAGCGCGTCCGTGCCGTACTCGCGGATGACGCTGTCGGGATTGATCACGTTGCCGCGGCTCTTGGACATCTTCTCGCCGTCCTCGCCGAGGATGATGCCCTGGTGGAAGAGCTTCCGGAACGGCTCCGGCTGCGGTACCACGCCGAGATCGTGGAGGAACATGTGCCAGAAGCGCGCGTAGAGCAGGTGCAGCACGGCATGCTCCGCGCCGCCCACGTAGAGATCGGGCATGCCCCAGTAGGCCAGCAGGCGCGGATCCGCAATGGCGCGGGGGTTCCGCGGGTCAAGGTAGCGCAGGTAATACCAACACGAGCCGGCCCACTGCGGCATGGTATTGGTCTCGCGGCGGGCGCGGATCCAGGTATCGCCCCGGGGTTTCGCCTCGGCGGCGGGCACGGCCGCGCCCGTCACGAAGTCATACCAGATGTCCAGCCAGTCGCTGGCGTTGGCCAGAGGGCTCTCGCCGGTCCCGGAAGGAAGGTAGGATTTCACCTCCGGCAGCGGCAGGGGTAGCGCGGACTCGGGCAGGGCCAGCGCATACCACTGGCGGCCGCCCTGGGCGTAGGCGACCGGTTGCTCGGGCTGCGGCACGGCGCGGTGGGCGCGCGCGCGGCGGTAATCGGCCTCGTCGACCCAGACGATAGGGAACGGCTCGCCCCAGTAGCGCTGGCGCGAGAACAGCCAGTCGCGCAGCTTGAAATTGACCTTGGGCGCGCCGAGGCCCTTGTGCACCAGCCACGCGATGATGCGCTCCTTGGCCGCTTCGACGCCGAGGCCGTTGAGGGAGATCTCGGCGTTGGCGCTGTTGATGGCCGGCCCGTCCTCAAGATAGGCCTCGCCCGCGAATCCCGGGGGCGGCTGCACGGTGCGGACGATGGGCAGCTGGAAAGCCTTGGCAAAATCCCAGTCGCGCTGGTCTTGGCCGGGCACCGCCATGATGGCGCCCGTGCCGTAGCCCATGAGCACGTAGTCGGCGATCCAGACGGGCACGCGGGCGCCGTTGACGGGGTTGATGGCATGGCTGCCGCTGAACACGCCGGATTTCCCTTTGGCGAGGTCGGTGCGCTCGAGATCGCTCTTCGTCGCGGCGGCTTTCTGGTAGGCCTCCACGGCGGCGCGCTGCGCGGGGGCGGTGAGGGCAGGCACCAGGGGATGCTCCGGTGCCACGACCATGTAGGTGCACCCGAACAGCGTATCCGGCCGGGTCGTGAAGATCGTCAGCGCGCCCTGCGCCGGCTCCTCGAGACCGAAGTGCACCTCCGCGCCGTCGCTGCGGCCAATCCACGCCTCCTGCATGCGCTTGGTGGAATCAGGCCAGTCAAGATCCTTCAGCCCCGCCAGCAGGCGCTCGGCGTACGCGGTGATGCGCAGCACCCACTGCCGCAGGTTACGCCGCTCGACCGGGTGCCCGCCGACCTCCGACTTGCCGTCCACGACCTCCTCGTTGGCCAGCACCGTCTTGAGTTCGGGGCACCACCACACCGGGCGCTCGTCGACGTAGGCGAGACCGCGCTGGAAGAGCTTCAGGAAAATCCACTGCGTCCACCGGAAATAGCCGGGATCGGTCGTGTTGATCTCGCGCTCCCAGTCGTAGGCGAAGCCCAGGGATTTGAGCTGGCGGCGGAAGGTCTTGATGTTCGCCTCGGTGTTGGCGCGCGGCGGCGCGCCCGTCTTCACCGCGTGTTGTTCGGCCGGAAGACCGAAGGCGTCCCAGCCGATCGGATGCAGGACATTGCAGCCGCGCGACCGCCGGTACCGGGCCACGATGTCCGTGGCGGTGTAGCCCTCGGGATGGCCGATATGCAGGCCGCTGCCGGAGGGATAGGGAAACATGTCGAGCACGTAGTATTTCGGTCTCGACGTGTCGTCCGTCGTCCGGAACGTTTGGTTTTGCTCCCAGAAGCTTTGCCAATGCTGCTCGATCTTCTGAAAGTCGTAATCCTTGCAGTCGGTAGCCATCGCCGGAAACCCGCCACTGTGAAGGAATCCCCGGCCCGGTCAATCATGCGGGCGGGGGTCTGCCTGGTGATCGCGCTGACGGCGGGCGCGGTTTCGGCCGGCGCGGCCATGAGCAAGGATTTCAACCGGTTGCTGGAGGCGGTCGTGCGCATCGATGTGCGCGAGGTCACTTTTGCCGAGGGCGCGCGCCGCTTCGTGGCGGGCGTGGGTTCGGGCGTGATCCTGTCCGACGACGGCCTCGTGCTGACCAACGCCCACGTCGCGAGCCCCCAGGCGGTCGAGATCTCCATCACGCTGCCCAGCCTGGAGCGCGTCGGCGCCAAGCTGGTCGGCTGGGACCACTGGACCGATCTCGCGCTGATCCGCCTCGACCTTGAGGAGATCAAGCAACGCCGGCTGGGCTTCCAGCACGCCGCCTTCGGCGATTCCGATGCGCTCTATGCCGGGGAGACCGTCTACGCGGTCGGCACGCCGTTCGGCCTGACCCGCACGGTCACCCGGGGCATCATCTCGAACAACCGCCGTTACTTCGAGGATGCCAGCGGCGTGCGGGGTTACGAGACCGGCGCCTTCAACACCTGGCTGCAGACCGATGCCGCGATCAACCCGGGCAACAGTGGCGGCCCGCTCGTCACGGAGGACGGCCGGGTGGTCGGCATCAATTCGCGCGCCTACGTCGGGGCGGACAATCTCGGGTTCGCGATCCCCGCCAACACTGCCCGGCGCGTCGTCGAGGGCTTGGTGGCGCACGGCAGCATCACGCGGAGCTATATCGGCCTCGTGCCGGGGCCGTTGCAGGACCTCGAGCACTTTTTCGCGCTCGCGCTCAACACCGGCATGCTCATCAGCAGCGTCGATGCGGGTTCGCCTGCCGCCCGCGCCGGCCTTCACGGCGGCGACATTCTCCTCGCCATCAACGGACAGAAGGTCGACGGGCGTTTTCCCGAGCAGCTTCCACCCATCCAGAACATGATTGCCAGCCTGCCCGTCGGCTCGACGGTGCAGCTCAGCGTCAAGCGCGGCAGCCAGACGCTGGATTTGCCGGTCGTCACCGAGCAGCTGGAAAGCCGCGTCGGCGAGGAATGGGCCTTTGAGAGATGGGGCGTGAGCGTGCGCAAGGTCTCCCGCGCCTTCGCCCGCGAGAACCAGCTCGACGACAGCACGGGGGTCATCGTTCTCGGGGTGCAGGCCGGCTATCCCGCGGCCATTGCGGGTCTCGTGCCCGGCGACATCATCACGCGGGTCGACCAGACGCCGCTCGGCGAACTCGCCACGCTCCAGCGCCTCTACCGCCAGTTTGAAGCGAAACCGTCCCCGCTCCTGCTCGAGGCACGGCGCGACCGGCGCGTCTCGCTGTATGTTTTGAAACCATGAACAACCCGTTTGCGCACCGCGATCGCTCCGCGGCCCGCGGCAGGAGCGCGCCGGCAGGCAATTCCGTCGGGTCCGGGTCGCCCGCCCGCCGGCTCCTGCACCTGGCCCCGATCGTGCTCGTGGCCCTGCTCCCGGCACGCGCCGCGGACCTGCCCGATCTCTTTGCCGAGCGCGTCCGCTCGTGCGTGACGGTCGAGTTCTTCGTTGAGAGCGAGCTGGACCGGCAGCCGGTGAGCGTGCCGGGCGTATGCATCGACGGCAACGGCACGATCATCCTGCCGGCCGCGGCCATTGGCTCGCGCGTGTCGGCCCGGCAGCTCAAGGATTTCAAGGTCTATCGGCCGAACTCGGCGGCGGCCTTCGGCGCGGAGTATCTGGGCCAGGACGTCCTCACCGGCTGGCATTTCGTGCGGGTCGAGGAGAAGCTGCGTCCGGCGCTCGTGCCCCTGACGGCGTGGGTGCACCCCGCGACGCCGGAGCCGCGGCTGGCCGATGAGGTGTGGGGCATCGGGCTGCGCGGCAAGGAGGAGGATTTCCGGCCGTATTTCCTCATGAGCCGCGTGGGCCTCATCCAGGCCATGCCGCAGATGACGGCCGTCGCCGCGGCCGAGGTGGGCGGGCCGGGCCTGCCCGTCTTCAACCGCGACGGCGCGCTCGTCGGGCTCACCCTCAATTCCTTCGGTCAGAACTACCTCATGTTCTCACGCCGGGAACGCGGCGTGCCCGTCGTCCTCGTGGACGTGGAGGAGAGCAGCGTGTTCCTCTTTGCGAACGAGGTGCTGCCCTATCTCGGCCGCATTCCGCGCGACGTCTCGGGCCGGCCGCTGCCGTGGCTGGGCGTCTTTGGCCTCGAGCCGGTGGATCCCGAGGTGGCCCGGTTCCTGAAACTGGAGGATCAGTCGGCGCTGGTCGTGAGCGAGGTGCTGGAGGACAGCCCGGCCGAGAAGGCCGGCCTGAAGGGGCACGACATCGTGGTGGCGCTCGACGGGCGGCCGCTGCCGCGCTTCAAGCCCGACCAGGCGGTGACCACCTTCGTGGAGCGGGCGGTCGACCGCCGCCAGCCGGGCGACGAACTCGTGCTCACCGTTCTGCGCGACAGCCGGCGCCTCGACCTCAAGGTCGCCATCGGAGACGAGCCGAAGATCATCCGCGAAGCCGGCCGCAAGTACTTCGAGCGGCTGGGCTTCACCGTGCGCGAGTTTCTCTACGGCGATGGCGTGGCCCGCCACGTGAAGCTGGCGCAGCAGGCCGGCGTCATTGTCGATTTCGTGAAACCCAACGGCCCCGCCGCCATGGGCAGCCTGGAATTCGACGACTGGGTTCGCGAGATCGATGGCAAGGAGGTCAAGACTTATGCCGAAGCAATCGCGCTGCTCGCCGCCGTCGAGGCCGACCAGAATCGCTCCGAATTCGTGCTGCTCACCAGCCGCGGCGGCGAGACGGCCGTGCGGCGGATCAAGCTGAAATAGGCGGACCGCCCAATAGGCGGACCGCCCGCCGGGCGGCGAGCCGCGCCTCAGCGCAGGGAGGCCAGGAGGTCAGCGGGCGCAAAGATGCGCCCGTCCTTGATCGTGCGATAGATGTGGCTGAGATTGGCGGTGCTGGCCGAGGGATCGGCGTCGAGGATCACCAGGTCCGCGAGCTCGCCGGGCGCGATCGTCGCCGTGGCCTGGTCGCGGCGGAAGGCGTGCGCCCCGTTCACCGTGGCGCTGCGCAGCACCTGCAGGGGGGTGAGGCCCGCCGATTGCATGAGCGCCATTTCCCGGAAGATCGAGGGGCCGTGCAGCGTGCCGATGTTGCCCGCATCCGTGCCCATCACCACGGTGATGCCGGCATCCCACACCGTGCGCAGGTTGCGCAGGGCCACGGCGGGCGGCGGGGGCGGCTTGGCGTCCGCCATGCGCTGGGCGACGCGCGGCGGAATCTTGTCGGGCGGAATCCGGGCGAGGTCGCTCATGACGGCGAGGATCTGCGGGTCGGCGAGGCGCGCCTCGTCCGCGGTGGGCCGCCAGAGGTTGGCGAGCGCGAAGCCGTAGCCCTGGCGGACGAACAGAGTGGGGCAGTACAGGGCGTGGTTCCGCTGCGCCAGGGCGAGAAACTCGGCGTCGACGGGTTCGTCTTCCACGGAATGGACGAGATAATCGGCGCCGGCGCGCAGGGCGGCCTTGGCGACGAGCAACTCAGTGGCGTGCACCGCCAGGGGCACGCCCGCAGCGTGGGCCGCCTCCGCCGTGGCCCGAACGATCGCCTCCTGCGCGGCCAGATCGTCCCCCGCCTGGTGGATGAACCACACCTTGATGTAATCGGGCTGGCGCGCGAGCTCACGCTGCACCAGCGCGCGCGCGGCTTCGGGCGAAGCGATCTTGATGATGGGCGGGTCGCCGAGGTCGAGCTGGGGGCGGGCGACCATGGAGATGAGCGGTCCGGCGACAGCCACGCGCGGCGCGGCGTCCGCGCCGGCCGCGGCCGCGCGCACATCGAAATTCCAGAAGGGGCCGCCGATGTCGACCACCGCCGTCACGCCGCAGGCCAGCCAGACCTTGAAAGTCGCGGGCAGGCGCGCACGGTTGCGCTCCACCTCGCGGGCGTAGGGCATCCACGCGTTGAAATCGGCGACGTCCGGCCGGGTATACAGGTTGCCGGACTGGAAGAAATGCACGTGCGCATCGATGAGGCCGGGGATCACCCAGCGGCCGCGGCCGTCGATGATGGAGGCGTTGGGCGGCACGGAGATCGCGGCGGTCGGACCGACGGCTTGGATGCGGCTGCCGGAAATGATAACCGTGTTGTCCGGTGCCAGGGCCGCCGCGCCCTCGCGCTCGGGGTGGACCACGGTGGCGCCGACGATCGCAACGATGGCTGCATCGCTGGCCGGGGCTGCCGCCGGCGCGACGGCCAGTGCAGCCCAGTAGATGAAGTTGGCGAACAGATTGCGTATGCGCATGGAAGTCAGTCAGGCAGAGGAGGAGCGCGCGATCAGGGCGGTCGCACGAGGATCGAGTTCAGGGGCACAGGGGGCAGTCGCGGTCGGACCGGGTGACCGGATCCGGACCGCAGTACGGACGCTGCCATCGTGCCGGCACCTTAACGCCGGAAGCCCGGAGCGCAAGCGGCCGGCGGGGAACCGGCGGGCGCACCCTGCCCGCGCGGAGTTTGCTCGCATCGCCGGGAGCGACGGATTAACCAAACGCATCATGTTCACCGGAATCGTGGAAGAGGCCGGCCAGGTGGTCTCGTTTCAATTGGGGGCGGAGGCGTGGAAGCTCGTCCTTACGGCCGACAAGGCCGGTAGGGATGTCGCCGTTGGCGACAGCATCGCGGTGAATGGCTGCTGCCTCACGGTTGTGGCGGCCGCGGGCGGGCGGCTTGAGTTTGACGTGCTCGAGGAGACGCGCCGGCTGACCAATTTCAGCGCATTGCGACCGGGCAGCCTGGTCAATCTCGAGCGCAGTCTGCGCTTTGACGGGAAGGTTGGCGGTCATTTTGTCACCGGCCACATCGACGGGCTCGGCACGATCGAAGTGCTCGAGCCTCGCGGCAAGGACTACTATCTCAAGGTGCGCGCCCCGGCTGGCTCCGGCCGGCTGCTGGTGCACAAGGGCAGCGTTGCCCTCGACGGGATCTCACTGACCGTCGCCGAGGTGGAGGGCGACGCCCTGGCTGTCTGGCTGATTCCGCATACCATCGAGGTGACGAACCTCCGCGAGAAACGCGGCGGGGACCTCGTGAACCTCGAATTCGACCTGCTGGGAAAATACGTGGAGAAGCTGTTGTCCCTGCGGACAAACTGACGCTGCCTTGGGCAATCCGGTCGTAGGAGCCTGCTCGCAGGCGACGGATACGGATCGCGAGCAAGCTCGCTCCTACAGGGGAAATCGCCCAAGCTTCAACCTCCCATTCCATGCGCGCTGTCCTGCAAGCACTCACTGACGAACTCCGGCGTTTGAAGTCCGGCGGGGTGAAAACGGTGCCCGTGTCGGATCAAAGCCTGGCCGCGCTGCGGCGGCTGACGGCCGAGCGGCGGGAGACTGGAGACCGGATGCCCGAGGCCGGAGAGCAAATAGCGGATACCGGATTCCCGAAAGCGGAGGGTGGAGAACGGATGCCGGCCGCGTCGATCGCGTCTCCGGTCTCCGGTCCCCCCAGCGCCTTGCCGGCGCCCCCGGCGGTGGTTCTGCCGTCCGGCGACAAGCGAGTCCGGTGGCAGGCGCTGCGGGAGCTCGTGCTCAACCACCCGGTCTGTCGGGCGCAGGTGCCTCCGGGGCTGCAGGTCGTGTTCGGCGTGGGCAACCTTGACGCGAGGATCATGTTTGTCGGCGAGGCTCCCGGTGCCGAGGAGGAGCAGCAGGGCGAGCCGTTTGTCGGCCCCGCCGGGCAGTTGCTGAACCTCATGATCAAGGCGATGGGCCTCGAGCGCAGCGACGTGTACATCGGGAACATCATGAACTGGCGCCCCGAGCGGGCGCGCCGGACGGATGGCACGCAAGCCGGCAACCGGGAGCCCACGCCCGAGGAGGCGGCCTTCTGCCTCCCGTTTCTCACCGCGCAAATCGATGTGGTTGACCCGGCGCTGATCGTGGCGCTCGGGGCCACCGCCGCCCGCGGCCTGCTCGGAGCCCGGAGCGTCCGGTCGCTCGGCGACGTGCGCGGGCGCTGGCATGACTTCCGGGGCAAACCCCTGCGGGTGACCTATCATCCGAGTTACCTCCTGCGGAAGCAGCAGGATGGCGGCGAGATGGCCCGGCGCGCGAAGCGGGCGGCGTGGGAGGATTTCCTGGCGGTGATGGAGCGCGCCGGATTGCCGATTTCGGACAAGCAACGCGGCTATTTCCGCTCATGAAATCGCTCCCCTGCTGGCTGGCTCTGGCCGGCGTCCTGTCCGTTCTTCCGGGCGCCCGGGCGCAGGACGAGCCGTTCGATTTCGAAACCCTGCGGTTCCAGGCCAAGCGGCTCGCCGCGCGGCCGTACCACCCCCGCGCCGCTCCGGTGCCGCAGTTTCTGCTCGACCTGAGTTACGACGATCACCGGCGGATCGTCTTCAATCCGGAGCGCACGTGGTGGCGCGATGACCGGCTGCCGTTCCAGCTCCAGTTCTTCCATCCCGGCTTCCTCCTCAACCATCCGGTGCAGCTGCACGAACTCGATGGGCGCAGGGTGCGCGACATCCCCTTCGACCGCGACCTGTTCGATTACGATCACCTCAATCTGCCCGGCCGCATCCCGGACACGATGGGCTTCGCGGGCTTCCGCATCCTCTACGACCTGAACAAGCCGGGCGACGAGCTGGGCGCGTTCCTCGGCGCCAGCTACTTCCGCTTCCTCTGCCGGCGGGCGATCTACGGGCTCTCGGCGCGCGGCCTCGCGATCAACACCGCCGGCCCGGGCGCCGAGGAGTTCCCGATTTTCGAGGAGTTCTGGATCCAGAAGCCCGCGGCGGACGCCCGCGAGCTGGTCATTCTGGCGCTGCTGGACAGTCCGAGCGTGGCCGGCGCCTACCAGTTTGAAATCGGCCCTGGCGGCACCACGGTCGTGCGCGTGCGGGTGGCGGTGTACCGCCGCGGCGACGTGACTGCGATCGGCCTCGCTCCGCTCACCAGCATGTTCTGGCACGGCGAGAATTCGCGCACCACCCACGGCGATTTTCGCCCGGAGGTGCACGACTCGGACGGCCTGCTGGTGCAGCGCGGCAGCGGGGAGTGGCTCTGGCGTCCGCTGGTGAATCCCGACCACCCGCGCGTGGCCTCGTTCACGGACGAGAATCCCCGGGGCTTCGGGTTGCTCCAGCGCGACCGCGACTTCGATCACTATCAAGACCTCGAGGCGCACTATCACCTGCGGCCGAGCGCCTGGGTGGAGCCGATCGGCCCCTGGGGCGCGGGCACGGTCCGCCTCGTCGAGCTGCCCACCGCCGACGAGACCAGCGACAACATCGTGGCCTTCTGGATGCCGGCCAGCCTGCCGCCCCTGGAGTCGCCCCTGGAGTTCAGCTACTACCTGCATTGGCACCTCGACGGCGCGAAGCGGCCGCCGGCGGGATTCGCCGCGGCCACGCGCCTGTCCGGCGTGCTCAAGCATCCGGAGCTGACGCGCGTGCTCATCGATTTCGATGGCCCGTACCTCAACGCCCAGCCGGCCGACCCGGCCATCGAGCCGGTCGTGACCGTCGGCGAGGGGGCCGCGCTTGCGCCGGGCACGGTGACTCTCCAAAAGAACCCCAACAACGGCACGTGGCGCGCGACTTTCGCGCTGCAGCCCGACGGGTCCGGCCGGGCGGTGGAACTGCGTTGCTTCCTTCGGAAGACCCCGCATGTACTCACCGAGACATGGAGTTATCTCTGGCAGCCGTAGGCGGGGGCCCGGCCACGTTCCAGCCCCGGACGGGGACGCTCGAGGCATGGAATGACGCCTATGTGCGGGTGGAAGACTACCTGCGGGCGCACCGCATCCACAACCGCCTGCACCAGAGCCGGCTGATCCTGCGGATCCTCGAACGGGCCGCGCAGCGCCACGAGGCGCATCCCGAGCTTGCGCCCACGCCGCTCGCCGCCGAGGAGGCCGAGCGCATGATGGACGGGTGGTTCGGGGAGGTGCTGGGCGAGAAGGACCTGCCGCACGAGCGCATCGCGGTCACCGGGCGGCTCGCGCTGCTGCTCACGGACGGCGCGGAGAGGAATCCCTACGCGTTTCTCGACGAGGAGCACATTCCGCCGGAATTCGCCCGCGCCCTGCAGCAGAGCTCGATGGAGGCCGGACCGGATCTCGCGGTGTCGAGCATGGTGCCGCGGCCGATCGACCTGGGCCCCATCACCGAGGCGGCGGGCCAGACCCTCGAGCGCATGGAGAAGTGGCCGGTGTTGCGCACGCTCGCGCTCTGGATGCTGTTCGTGGCCGCGCTGGGCGGCATCTTTTACGTCACGCGCTGACCCGGCCGCCCTGCCCGCATGAAACCCTTCGCCACCGACCGCCTCGACCTGCGGCGCATCGCGCGCCGGCGGTTCACGTTCTTTTCGGGGGTCCTCGTGCTCACGAGCCTGGCCAGCTGGTTCATGGCCGATCTGCTCTGGCGGGGCGGGCTCGATGGGATCGAGATCGCGCTGCTCGTCCTCTTCGTGATCCTCTTCGCCCACATCGCCACCGGCTTCTGCCTGGCGCTGATCGGCTTCTTCATCAGGAACCGCGGCGGCGATTCCTGCCGGCTCGTCGCCACGGCGGACGGGGATGCCGCGAAGGCGCCGCCGCTGGCCGGCACCGCCGTCATCATGCCGATCGCGAACGAGGACGTCAGCCGGGTCTTTGAGGGGCTGCGCGTGATTTTCCGCTCGGTGCAGGAGGCGCGCCAGCTCGGGCATTTCGACTTCTTCATCCTCAGCGATTCCAACCAGCCCAACCAGTGGATCCAGGAGGAGGTCGCCTGGGTGGAGCTGTGCAAGCAGGTCGGGGGATTCGGCAAGATCTTCTATCGCAAGCGCCGCCAGGCCATCAACCGCAAGAGCGGCAACGTGGCCGATTTTCTGCGCCGCTGGGGCCGCAATTACCGCTACATGGTGGTGCTGGACGCCGACAGCCTCATGACCGGCCAGGCCCTTGTGCGGCTGGTTGCGCTGATGGAGAAGAATCCGGCGGTGGGCATCATTCAAACCGCCCCGCGCATCGTCAACGGCCGGACGCTTTACGGGCGCCTGCAGCAGTTTGCCAACCGGGTCTACAGCCCGCTCTATCTGGCCGGACTCAACTACTGGCAGCAGCACGACGGCAACTACTGGGGCCACAACGCCATCATCCGCGTTCAGCCCTTCATGGACTACTGCTGCCTGCCCGACCTGCCCGGGCGCGAGCCTTTCGGCGGCCGGATCCTCAGCCACGACTTCGTCGAGGCCGCCCTCATGCGCAAGGCGGGCTGGCAGGTGTGGATCGCTCCGGAGATCGACGGCAGCTATGAAGAAGGCCCGCCCACGCTCATCGACAGCGCCAAGCGCGACCGCCGCTGGTGCCAGGGCAACATGCAGCACAGCTGGCTGCTGTTCACCCGCGGCTTCCGTCCGGTGAACCGCCTGCACCTGCTGATGGGCATCATGGGCTATGTGGCCTCGCCGCTGTGGCTGCTGTTTCTCCTCTTGAGCAGCATCAACGTGCTCGGCGTGGTCACGAGCGGCGGCTTTCCCACGCTGCCCGCGTCGTACACCTCCGTCTTCGGCTACGTCCTCGAGGTGCCGGAGGCGCTCACGCTGTTCGTCTTCACGATGCTGATGCTCTTCCTGCCGAAGGCGCTCAGCGTGATTGTCACGCTGGGAGACCGCGAACGCACGGCGACCTTCGGCGGCCCGTCGCGCCTCGTGGCCAGCGCGCTGCTCGAAACGGCCGTCTCGGCGCTGGTGGCGCCCGTCAGCATGCTGTTCAACAGCAAATTCGTGATCTTCACGCTGCTCGGCCAGGGGGTGTCCTGGATCGCGCAGCGGCGCGGGCCCGGCGAGGACGACACCGACTGGCGCGAGGCCATCCTCACCCATGCCGGCCAGACCGCGATCGGCCTGGTGTGGGGCATCTCGGCCTACATTCTCCTCCCGTCGTTCTTCTGGTGGCTGAGTCCCGTGCTGCTGGGGCTCGTCTTCTCCATCCCGCTCTCGATCTTTCTGAGCAAGGAGAGCTTCGGCGCCGGCGCGTGGCGGCTCGGCCTGTTTCTCACCCCGGAGGAGGCGCGGCCGACGTACGAGCTGAAGCGCCTGCGGCAGAACCTGGCCGAGTGCTACAAGCATCTCCGGCCCATCGAGCCGCTGCGCGACGACTACGGGCTGCTCCAGGCCGTGCTCGATCCGTACGTCAACGCCGTGCACGTGTCGCTGCTGCGGCAGCGGCGGCCGAGCGAGGATTCGCGGGAGTATTTCCTGCAATTGCGCCAGCGGCTGCTGGCCGAGGGGCCGGCCGGGCTGACGACCAAGGAGAAGATGGCGCTGCTGCTCGACGCGGATTCGCTGATCTGGCTGCACCGCGAGTTGTGGCGCCTGCCGGCCGGGGCGCTGGCCGACTGGTGGCGCCTGGCCATGCGGCAGTACAACGTGCTCACCGCCACCCCGGTGACGGCGCTTTACCGCTAGCGCGGCGCCGCCGTGCGCGCAGGCGGAGAGGCGCAAGGTATGAGGTGTAAGGGTTAAGGTGTAAGGAGCAATGCGCTGCGGTGGTTGAGGCTCTAGGTTTAGGTTGAGGTTGGGGTCGGAATCGACGTGGGCATCCGTTCGGACGTTACACCTTACACCTTACACCTTACACCTTACACCCTGCCCCCCGAGCGCTGCCGGTTGGATTGAGGTGGTGGTCGGAATTCGTGCTGCCGGGGACAACCTCAACTTCCGACCTCAACCGGTGCCCGCCAGATACAGGGGTTGAGGTGTAAGGCGGAAGGTGTAAGGCGCCGAGTCGGCGTGAAATCGAGGTCGAGGTTGAGGTGGCGGACAGAGTTGGCGCGTCCGGGAAATCCTCAACCTGAACCTCCAACCTCAACCACCGCCCGCCAGCCCGACCCGAGGGGGAAGTGGACTTGATCAAGAAGATATTTCCTGTCAATGAGAACCGGCAAACGATGGCGTCGGACCTCCGCCGCCACTGGATTCTGATAGTACAACAGCCGCCTTGAGGCATAATTACCCTGTTGGGCGACAATGGTTCCGTCAGTCATTCTAATCGTAGTGATAATCGCCGTCGTTGTGGCGACACTGTACGGTTACGATTTTGGGAGCGCGGGCGGAAGACCAGCGATCTCCAGTTGGGCCCTGCAGAATGGATACCGTGTGGCCAAGATAGAGCGACGCGACTTCTTGCGGGGCCCATTCTTCATCAGTCCCAGCTTTCTTAACGTGTATCGGGTCACCATCGAAGAAGGCGGCGCTGGCCGCATTGCATGGATCTTGATGAGCTTTCGGCACAAGATCCTCAAGGTCCGCTGGGAGGATGAAAGGGGCGCCTAACCAACCGCCAACGCGCGGGAATGGGCCGTGATTCGTATGGGCCTCCTCCGCTCCACATTCCCGGTAATTCAGAAGGGGGAACTCGCCGCTCGCCCGCGCGCGGCACATCTCTAGCGTTGGACTGAAGGAGAAACATGAGCACTCGGACACGACGCGGATTTGGCGTAGCACTGATTGCCATTTCAATTCTGAGCGGCATCTTGGTCGCACATGCCACCGGAAAGACTGGCGATCCCCGGGTCGTGGGCCAGGACGGTTCGGGTCCTTTTCATTATACCCTTTTTGCGGTCCAGATTGCCATGGATCTACGGTGGCTGGTCCCATTATTCGCGTTATTCGCGGTTGGTATCGCGTGTTTGGTCTGGCCGCCACGCAAACCGCACCGACTCATATGAAGCGATCGCCCAACAAGGAGGCGGAGCCAATTCGCACCGCTGTCACGCCTCCTGCTGACTCAGGAGATCGTGCCAGCAGCGCTCGTGGCTCGCCTTGAGCGTTGGCCATATACAAATGAGCCCTAACCTGGATTTGCGCGTGGCAGGCTACCAGATGCCCATCGGGCTGGATATCGAACGGAACACCCGACGGATCAATGAAGCCATCGATTGGGCCGCCGACCAGGGCGCGGAGATCCTGCTGACGCCGGAGGGCTCCCTCAGCGGGTACACCCACGAGTTCGATGCCGGACTGACGGAGCAGGCCCTGGGGATCGTGACTGCGCGCGCCCGCGACCGGAAGGTCGGCCTCGCTCTCGGCACCTGCTTTGTTGAGCCCGACGGCAAGTGTTACAATCAACTGCGTTTCTACCGCCCCACGGGTGAGTATCTCGGCTTCCACAGCAAGCAGCTCTGCTGTGGCAGCATGGATGGCCGCTCCCACGGAGAAGTGAACCACTTCGCCGTGGCAGATCTTCGCGTCTTCCCGTGGCGCGACGGCCTGGTCATTGGCGGCCTGATCTGCAATGATCTGTGGGCCAACCCCGAATGCACGCCGATGCCGGACCCGCATCTGACGCAACAGCTCTCGGCGATGGGAGCCCGGGTGATTCTGCACGCCGTCAACGGCGGCCGCAATGGGAGCAGTTGGTCGGAGCTCACCGGGCGTTACCACGAGGCGAACCTGCGCCTGCGCGCCCGTGCCGGCGGCGTCTGGATTGCCACCGTCGACAGCGCGGCTCCGGAGCACCTGCCATGTTCGGCCCCGTCGGGCGTGATCGACCGATCGGGCGAGTTCGTGTGCCGCACGAATCCGAAGGGCGAGCAGCTGTTCGCGTACACCATCACGCTCGGCGATGGCCAGCCAGCGGCGCAACGCGACGTGGCAACCCGCGCGCCGTAGCGGCTTCTCACGATGCGCGGCACCGTGCGTCTGCGGTTGAGGCAGGAGTGATGGCAAACAAACGTCCGACGACGTTCGCCGGATATATTTGCGTCGCCCCACGCGAGGGCCAGCCGCTCTTGCGCCGGCGGTACGCCCTCCTCAGAAGCGTTGCGCCGGAGGCTGTGGAGGCGAGCAAGTCGGGAGCCCCCTTCTTCGTGAAGCCCCGATTCCTATTCGCTTTCTCCTTCCTGGCAGTCGTGGGCGATTCAATTGAATTCGTCTGCCGTGAGCTCCTGAGAAATCGCTGCAGCCGACCCCTCTGCGGTCGAGCAGCTGGGAGTTGCGTTGGCAGCGTTGACCTCAACCTCCAACCTCAACCTGTGCCCGCCAGACCGGCCGCGGCGCCGGGGCGTCAATCCGGCGAATCCCTCAGAGGCGCCGGGTGGTTTCCGGGAGCGTCCGCCGGACGTTGCCCCTTGCAGTCGCCGCCGTCCGCGTGATAATCGCCGCGTGGCTACTTTCCAGCCCACCCGGCAGAGCACAGGGAAAACGGTCCCGCTTTTCCGATCGCCGCGCCTCGCGGTGCGGGTGGCGGCGGGGTGGGCCGGGGCCGCGCTGCTGGCGGCGCTCCCCGGGGTGGCGGCGGACGACGCAACCCCGGCCGAGCGGAATCCCAACGAGGCGATCACCTGCGGCGTGTCCGAAAGTTTCTTTCCCTATCAGTATCGCGATACCGATGGGCAATTGAAGGGATTCGCCATTGACGTGACCGACGCCGTGGCCCGGGTCATGAACCTCCACATCCGGCAGGTCGGCGTGCCGAATACGGAGATGACGGCCATGCTGCGGAATGGCCGGATCGATGCGATCGAGTTCTGGGGCGAGACGCCGGCGCGCCGGACTTTTGCCGATTTCTCCGTCCCGATCGTGCGGTTCGAGACCGTGGTCGTCGTGCGCCGGGGGAATGAGCGCATCCGCCGGGTGGACGACTTGCGGGGACGGCGGGTGGCGGTCGGCCAGCACGGCACCGTGGGCGAACGCTATCTGCTTGAACAGCAGCCCGAGGCCATTCCCGTCTATACCGAGACGAGCGAGGAGTACCTGCGCCTGCTGGCGGCGGGCAAGTGCGACGCGGCGGTGATGTCGCGCATCACCGCGTTTTCGATGATCGAGCATTTCAAGCTGAAGAACCTCCAGGTGCTCGACGACAAGGTGCAGGGCTACGATGTGCGTTACTGCTTCACGGTGCGGAAGGGCGACTCGCTCCTGCTGGCGCGCCTCAACGAGGGCCTCGCCATCCTGCATCGCACCGGCCAGTTCGACGAAATCTATCGCCGGTGGTTTGGGCGGTACGAGGGGCGGACCTTTACGCCGGTGCAGGTGGTCAGCTATGTGGCGGTGGCCCTGGCCCTCGCCTGTGTGGCGGCGACGTGGGGCTTCCTGCGGCAGCGCACGCTGTCGCGGCGCATCGCCCGCCAGGCGGCGGAGTTGGTGGAGCAGCGATCGCTGCTGGCCGCCCTCTATGACAACCATCCGCTCGCCACGGTGGTGTTGGAGATTCCCGCCGAGGGGTCGCCCGCGCTCGTCTCATTGAACAGCGAAGCGGGCCGGCTGTTTGGACTCAACCCCGGCGCGCCGCCGGGCTGCCGGCTGGAGGATCTGCCCATCTCGCCCGACCTGCGGGCCTATTTCGGAGAAGTGATCCGGCGCTGGCGCGCCACCACCCGGCCCGGGCAGTGGGAAACCCGCCTGCCGGCGACCCAGCAGTTGCTCGAGACCACCCTGGTCCCGCTGGGCGCGGGCGCCTCGGGTGCCCACCGGCTCTGCGTCCTGTCGGCCGACGTCACCAAACGCCGGCTGATGGACCAGGAAATCGCGCATTCGCGCCGGCTGCGGGCCCTGGGTGAACTGGTCGGGGGCATCGCCCACGAGTTCAACAATCTGCTGACGCCGATCATCGGGACCACCAACCTCCTGCAGATCGATCGTCCCTCCGACCGGCCGCTGCAGGCGAGCCTCAGTGTGATCTATCAGGCGGCCAAGCGGGCCGCGGAACTCACCCGGCGCCTGCTGACGTTCGGCCGCAAGGCCGACGAGCGCGCCCAGCCCGTGCGGATCGCCGAGGCGGTGAGCAATTGCTTCGCCTTGTTTCAACCCACCATCGACCGCCGCATCGTGTGGGAGTCACAGATTCCGTCCAGTCTTCCCCCCATCCTGTTCAACCCGGTCGATCTCAACCAGATTGTCTTCAATCTCGTCATCAACGCGCGCGACACCCTGCTGGAGAAACTGGCGCAGGCGGGGGGCGCCGTCTGGACGCCACGACTGCGGATCGCGGCCGAGGAGCTGCCGCCCGCCGCGGTGCTGCTGCGGTCAGGGGCCCTGGGCCGGGTGCTGGCGGCGTGGCAGCACCTCACGGTGGAGGACAACGGGCTGGGGATCCGACCCGAGATCATCGAGCGGATCTTCGAACCGTTCTTCACGACCAAGGATGTGGGCCAGGGCTCGGGTCTGGGCTTGGCGACGGTCTGGCACCTGGTGACCGAGGCCGGCGGCGAGGTGACCGTCGAATCGAAGGTGGGCGAGGGCACGAAATTCCACGTCATGCTCCCGCGCTGGCAGGCGGAATCGGTGGCGCCGGTGGTCAACGGCCGGTCCGCCAGCACGCCGGCGGCGAGCAAGGGCCGCCGCATCCTGCTCGTGGAGGACGAGCCGCTGGTCGCGCGCACCTCGATTGCCTTGCTCGAGCGCCTGGGCCACAGCGTGACCCATCTGCTCGACGGGGCCGAGGCCTGGTCCCGTTTCTCCGGCAACGACGGCGACTACGATCTGCTGCTGCTTGATCTGAACATGCCGCGGATGAGCGGGGTGGATCTCATCCGGCGGGTGCGCGGGACCCGCTTCGCCGGCCGGATCGTGGTCATGAGCGGGCGGGTGTCGGACGAGGACCGGCGAAACCTCGAAAGCCTCGACGTCGATCACATTCTGGCCAAGCCGTTCACGCCGGCCGAGCTCGCGGAGGCGCTGCACGGCGCCAAAGGCGCCGACACGCGGAATCCGCTGCAGCCGGTGGCGGCGGGGCGCTGATGGGACGGGGGCCGGGGGCGGGGCAACCGGTGCCAAGGCCCGCCGCAACGTGCAGGTTCCCGCGCCGAGGTTGAAGTCGGAGGTTTGGGTTGAGGTGACGGCGGTGCTGCGCGCCGGCGCGTTCGCCCGGGTTGAAACCTCAACCTGGATCTCAACCTCAGCCTTGCCGCCGCCGCTCCGCGCTATTCCGCGCGC
>DATIWI010000054.1:0-3450 GCA_035519475.1 Opitutaceae bacterium | reverse complement strand
CGCTCACGGGCAGCACCGCCGCCGGCCGCCAGGTGGCCGCCCAAGCCGGCGCCGCGCTCAAGAAGTGCGTCCTCGAACTGGGCGGCAGCGATCCCTACGTGATCCTGGCCGACGCCGATCTCGACCTCGCCGCCGAGGTCTGCGCCCGGTCGCGCCTGGTCAACAGCGGGCAGAGCTGCATCGCCGCCAAGCGGTTCATCGTGGTGCACCCGGTGCGCGCGGCTTTTGAACGCCGCCTGGTGGAACGCATGGCCGCGCGCCGCGTCGGCCCGCCGGCCGATCCCGCGGTCGACGTCGGTCCGCTGGCGCGGAGCGATCTGCGCGCGGAACTGCACCGCCAGGTGCGCGCGAGCGTGCGCCGCGGCGCCCGCCTGCTGCTTGGCGGCCGGCCCCTGCCCGGGCCGGGCTGGTTCTACCCTCCCACCGTGCTCACCGACGTGCGGCCGGGCATGCCCGCCCATGACGAGGAAATGTTCGGTCCGGTCGCGGCCGTGATCGCCGTGCGCGATGAGGCCGCCGCCCTCGCGGAGGCGAACCGGTCAGCCTTCGGGCTCGGCGCCGCCGTTTTCACCCGCGATCGCCGGCGCGGCCGCCGACTCGCCGTCGAGGAGCTCGACGCGGGACTGGCCTTCGTCAATGACTTCGTACGCTCCGATCCGGCGTTGCCTTTCGGCGGGGTCAAAGAGTCGGGTTTCGGGCGCGAGCTGGGCGCGGCCGGCATCCGCGAGTTCACCAACGTCAAGACGGTCCTGGTGACCTGACCAGGGTATCGGGAAGCAGTTGGGGCCCCGGGTGCCTAAGTTGCTGATTTTGTTACACATTTGTCACTTTCCATTTCATTCTCGTTTTGCAGCAAACCTGGAATAGGTTCTAAGGTCCTCTTCTTGTCCCATTCTCCCTCCACATGGCCAAGCGCACTCATCGATCGAAAAGCGTGGCTCCGCCGCCCCCGCCGGCTGCGGACAATCCGCCGCTGACGGCTCCGGCGCCCGTGCCCAGGCCGGTGCGGATGGCCTACTTCAATCGCGAGCTCTCCTGGCTCGCGTTCAACCGCCGCGTGCTGGAACAGGCGCAGAACGAGCACAATCCCCTCCTCGAACGAGTGAAGTTCCTGGCCATCGTCAGCTCCAATCTCGACGAGTTCTTCGAGATCCGCGTCGCCGGCCTGATCCAGCAGGTCGACAGCGGCGTCACCGAGCCGAGCATCGACGGCCTCGGCCCGCGCGAGCAGCTGCGGCGCATCCACTCGGTGGTGGCCTCCCTCGTCGACGACCAGCATCGCTGCTGGCACGATCAGCTCGTCCCGGCCCTCGCCGCGCAGAACATCCACTTCAAGGCCGCCGACCAGCTCAACCCGTCCGAACTTAACTGGGTGCGGACCTATTTCCACGAACAGGTCTACCCTGTGTTGACGCCGCTCGCCGTCGACCAGGTCCACCCCTTCCCCCAGCTCGGCAACAAGACCCTCAATGTCGTCGTACTGCTCGACAATCCCGAGACGCCCGACGCCGAGGGGTCCATGGCCATCCTGCCGGTGCCGCGCATCCTGCCGCGCCTCGTCAACGTCGAGCCGGGCGGCCACGGTCCGCAGCGCTACATCTTCCTGAGCGAAATCATCAAGCTCTGCGCCAGCGAACTCTTCCCCGGCTACCGACTCTACGGCGCGCACGCCTTCCGCGTCACCCGCAACAGCGACCTCTACATCGACGAGGAGGAGGCGGAAAACCTCCTGAAGAAGATCGAGGAGGAGCTGCGCAATCTCCGCCGCGGCGCCGCCGTGCGCCTCGAGATCGAGGAGGGCGTCGACGACCGGATCTTCACCGCGCTGTGCGATCATCTCGGCCTCTCCCACGAATACGTCTTCCGCCTGCCGGGCCCGCTCAATCTCATGCGGCTGATGAGCCTCTGCGACCTGCTCGACCGGCCCGCGCTGAAGTTCCCGGATTTCACGCCGGCGCACCCGCCCCTCCTCCAGCCGCCCGAACGCATCTTTGAAACCCTCCGGGAGCAGGACATCCTGCTGCATCATCCCTACGACTCGTTCGCGCCGGTGATCGATTTCGTGGAGCAGGCGGCCCGCGATCCGCAGGTGTTCGCCCTCAAGCAGACCCTCTACCGCACCAGCGGCGACTCGCCGATCGTGCGGGCGCTGATCGAGGCCTCCCGCAACGGCAAGCAGGTGACGGCGCTGGTGGAGCTCAAGGCGCGGTTCGACGAGGCCAACAACATCCAGTGGGCGCGCCAGCTCGAGGAGGCTGACGTGCACGTCGTCTACGGCATGGTCGGCCACAAGATCCACTGCAAATGCAGCCTCGTCGTGCGGCGCGAGGCCCGCGGCCTCTGCCATTACGTGCATCTCGGCACGGGCAACTACAACCCCCGCACCGCGCGCAGCTACACCGATTTCAGCTTCTTCACCAGCCGCGAGCACATCACCCGCGAGGTCGCCCAGCTCTTCAACTCGCTCACCGGCTTCGCCCGCTCGCCGGAGTTTCACCACCTCCTCGTCGCGCCCTTCAACCTGCACCCCCGGATCCAGGATCTGATCGAGCGCGAGGCGGCGAATGCGCGCGCGGGCCGCCCCGCCCGCCTCATCGCCAAGATGAACAACCTCGTCGACAAGACGACGATCGACCACCTGTATGCCGCCTCGCAGGCGGGCGTGTCGATCGACCTCATCGTGCGCGGCACCTGCTGCCTCGTGCCCGGCGTCAGGGGCCTGAGCGAGAATATCCGGGTGCGCAGCATCGTCGGCCGTTTTCTCGAACACGCGCGCGTCTTCTATTTCGAGAACCACGGCGGCGAACCGCTGGTGCTGGCCGGCAGCGCCGACTGGATGCCCCGCAACTTCTTCCGGCGCGTGGAAGTGCTCTTTCCGCTGGAGGCGCCCGAAATCCGGCGCCGTCTGCTCGAGGAAATCCTGCCGTGGGAGTTCCAGGACAACGAGTATGCCCGCGTGCTGCGCGCCAGCGGCGCGTACCTGCCGGTGGACCGGCACAATGGCGAAGCCTCCTTCTCGGTCCAATCCGGCCTGGTCGAGGCCGCCCGCCGGTGCGAGACCGCTGCCGCGGGCTGAGCGGTGGAGCCCGCCGTCCCGGCGGGCTATCGGCGCCATCGTCCTGCGGTAGCGCCTCGGCTCACGGTGGTCGCATCGCGGGGAGTTTGCCCGGTGCGGACGAAATGGCAGTTCCGCCAAGTTAAGATCTGGAATTTGCGATCCGGGAGTTCAGAACTGGAATTTGGGATTTGGGGTTTGGAATTTGGGGTTTGGGGTTTGGGATTTGGATTCTTCGCCCCGGCCTCCGTCCGATGCCTTCCGCCTTGTGCACGGCGGTTCCACGCGCGCATAGAGAATTTACCCTATGCCGAAACGCCACAGAACAGAGCCCTTTGGGCGATTGGGCTTTGACCCGTCGGCCCGGGCGGGCTACCGTCCCGCTCATCCAACCA
>DATIWI010000053.1:0-53340 GCA_035519475.1 Opitutaceae bacterium | reverse complement strand
TGCCCGCCAATGCCGGCCAGATCATCGTCGGCGCGCTGCACCATCATGTGCTCCTGCTGACGGAGGCGGGCATCCTCGCGCACAACCCGATCGACGACACCTTCTACCCAGTCGAGGCGATGAAGGGTCTGACCAAGGGCTTGGTGCTGTCCAATCCCGACGCCGACGGCAATCGCTGGCTCGCCGCCGAAGCGCCCTTGGCCGATGGCACGAAACGGCCCGTCATCGGCGCGCTCACGCTCGACGAACACCGCCGGCCGGCCTGGCGCCAGCTGCCGATCCACGGACTCGATCACGTCGGCACACCGAAAGTGCTCTATTATCAGATGGAGGCGCCGGACCGGCCGGTGTTGTGGATCGGCGGCACCGAAGCCCTCCTGCGCGTGAAGCTGGCCGAACTCGAAGACACGCCCACCCCGTTCAACACCCTGTTAAGCGCGGCGAGCACCCTCTCGGCCACCGGGCGGACCGCGCTGCCCCTGCTGGGATCCCCAGCCCCGCGGCTGCCCTTCGCGCGCAACCACCTCGAGTTTGAGTTCGCCGCCACCACCTACCGCGACGCCCAATACGTTCGCTTCCAGACCCAGCTCGCCGGCTTTGATCGCGACTGGACGCCGGCGAACGCGAAGGATTCCCGCGAGTTCACCAACCTCGGCGAGGGCACCTACACCTTCCGGGTGCGGGCGGTGAACGCGGACGGCCGGTGGAGCGCGCCGGCGGAGTACACCTTCTTCATCCTGCCTCCCTGGTACCGCACGCCGTGGGCCTACGCCTTGTTTGCGGTCGCCTCGGCCGGCGGGATCTACGGCGGCTACCGGCTCCGGGTCGGCCAGATCCGGGCGCGCACCCGTCAGCTCGAGGCGCTCGTCCGCCGCCGCACCGAGGAACTCGCGCGGGCCAACGCCGCCAAGACCGACTTCATCGCCAACATGAGCCACGAGATCCGCAACCCGCTCAACGGTGTCATCGGGCTCGCCGGTCTGCTCCAGGAATCCGAGCTGACCGCACCGCAGCGCGGCATGGCCGTCTCGCTGCGCAAGTGCGCGGAGTACCTGTCCACCCTCGTCGAAGACGTGCTCGATTTCTCCAAGATCGAGGCCGGCCGCATCACGATCGACGCGCAGCCGTTCAGCCTCCGGGGCGTGCTGGCCGACGTCGAGTCGATCTTCGCCTGGCAGTCGCAGGAGCAGCAGATGCCGATCGCCGTGCAGGTCAGCCCCCGGCTGCCCGAGCTGGTCGTGGGCGACGAAGCGAAGATCAAGCAGATCGTCATCAACTACGTGGCCAACGCGCTCAAGTACGCGGGCCGCGGCAGCATCGAGATCGGGGTCGAGGCCCGCTCCGAGGTGGGCGCCACCGCCGAAGTCGCCATCGAGGTGCGGGACCACGGGCCCGGCATCCCCCACGACGAGCAGCCGAAGCTGTTCGAGAAATTCAACCGCGGCCGGCGCGCCCAGCAGGAAAAGATCCGCGGCACCGGCCTCGGCCTGGCCGTCTGCCGTGCCTACGCCGAGAAGATGGGTGGCGCGGTCGGCCTGACGAGCACGCCCGGCCAGGGCGCGACGTTCTGGTTCCGCGTCTCCCTGCCCGTGCCCGCCACGTCGGTGGAGGTCGCCAAGGCCGAGGAGCGCCCGCGGCCGCCCCCAACCACGCGGGCGCTCATCGTCGAAGACCAGGAGTACAACCTCCTCGTCATCGACAGCATCCTCACCCGGCTCGGCTACAAGACGGATCATTCCACCGACGGCAACGACGCGTGGGCCAAGCTGCAGGCCAACCTCTATGACATCGTGTTCATGGACTGGGATCTTCCCGGGATGAACGGCGTCGAGGTCACCCGCCTCTTCCGGCAGTGGGAGCCGCCCGAACGCCACACGCTCATCATCGCCACCACCGCCTACTCCACTCCCGAGAAACGGCGCGACTGCCTCGAGGCGGGCATGGACGGGTTCGCCGCCAAACCGCTCAGCCCGGAGAAGATCAAGGCCACCATTCAGAACCTCAGCGGCCCGTTACGCGCCGGTTCCTCGATCCAGATCCGCGCGGCCGAGGAGCCTCCGCGCAAGACCCTCGATCTCTCCATCTTTCGCTACATGGCCGACCAGAAGCCCGAGAAGATGCGCCAGCTCGCCGAGGAATTCATCACCGCCCTCGACAAGGACGTCGCCCTGCTCGCCGAGGCCGTGCGCGCGGGCAGCGTGGAAAACACCCGCCGGCAGGCGCACCGCATCCTCTCCCAGACCGCGCTCATCTCGGCCGCGCGGGTCGCCGCCGTCGCCACCACCATTCAGGAGGCCGCGCGCAACGGCGATATCGAGACACCCCGCTCCACCCTGGCCTCCTTCGAGGCGGAGGTCGCCAGCCTCAAGGAGGGTCTGCGCTCCGCTCTCGAAATGCGTTGAGCTTCGAAAAACCCTTGTTCACCGCGTAGCGAATGAGGTCCGGGGTGCGGTGCAGGCCGAGCTTGCTCATGATGTTGCGGCGATGCAGTTGCACCGTGTAGCGGCTGAGATGCAGCTCCCGCGCCACCTCGTCGTTGCTCAAGCCCCCTCCCAGCAGGGCGAGCAGCTGTTGTTCGCGCTCGGTGAGCACCTTGGGAAAGGCCTTCGGCTCCGAGCGCAATCGCTGCCGCACCTGCTGCACCACCTCGGTGAAGAACACCCGGCCCTTGATGACCTCGTCGATCGCCTGCTTGAGCACCTCGACCGATTGCTGGTTCTTGTCGACGTAACCATGCATGCCCGAGTTGAGCACGCGGTAGAGCGTGTAGTCGTCGCACTCGGTGGACAGCGCGAGGATGCGCACCTCCGGATCCATGGCGATGAGTTCGTCGGCCAGGGAGACGCCGTCCTTGTCGGGCAGATTGAGATCCAGCAACACCATGTCAGGTCTGAATTTCCGGCAGAGCGCCAGGCCCGTGGCGGCATCCGCGGCCTCCCCCACCACGCTCAGGTGGAAATGTTCCCGGCAGATCTTCTTCAACAGATCCCGGAACATCGCCTGATCTTCAATAAGGACGATCTTCATGGGTACCCAGAGAAGACCCTGCCAGATAGGCGAGCAGACACGAGTTCAAACATCTTCTGGAAAATTCACCGCGCGTTCGGTTGCAGCCGGCTTCGCCCGGCAGCGGACACGCGTCACCGGTCAGAGCATTTTATGCAGAAATCGCCGCGCGGCAACCGCCGCAGGCCCTCGCGGCAGTTTCGCTTTGCATCACCGGCCATCCTGCGCATGGTTGCTCCATCAAACAAACGGGGAGTCCGGCGCGCCGGGCTGAGATTGAAGGACGATCGCCTCCGCTACCCTCCGAACCTGATGCGGGTCATGCCGCCGTAGGGAACGCTGGCCCTGCCGCCGCGGCGGGTTGGCGTGGACGCTCCGGTGGCTTGAACCGCCCGATCTTCGCACGACCATGTCCAACGCCGCCACTCCTCTCTCTCCTTCTGGCAACGGTGCGAGCGCCGCTGCTGCCGCCGCGGGCGACGCGCCCGCCGAATCCGCCTCGCGCCGCATCTACGTCACCGGCTCCCGGACCGATCTGCGCGTGCCCATGCGGGAGATCTCGTTGCAGCCGACGCCGGTGGGCGACGGCCGCCTCGCGGACAATGAACCCGTCCGGGTCTACGACACCTCCGGTCCTTGGGGCGACCCCTCGTTTCACCAGGATCCCAAGTGCGGCCTGCCACCGGTCCGCCTGGCGTGGATCCGGGAGCGCGGCGATGTCGAGGAGTACGCCGGCCGGGCCGTGCTGCCCCTGGACAACGGCTTCCTGAGCGATGTCCATGCTGCGCACGCCGAACAACAGGGACATCTCACCCGCTTTCCGGCCCCACGCCGCCCGCCGCTGCGGGCCCGCGGCGACCCCGTCACCCAGCTCGCCTATGCCCGCCGCGGCGTCATCACGGCCGAGATGGAGTTCGTCGCAATCCGCGAGAACCTGAAGCTGCACGCGGTCCGCGGGGGGCTCGATCCCTCCCCGGACGCCCCGGGGGATACGCTCCGCCACCAGCACGCCGGCCGGGGTTTTGGCGCCGCCATTCCGCGCGAGATCACGCCGGAGTTTGTTCGCCGCGAAGTGGCCCGGGGCCGCGCCATCATCCCGGCCAACATCAACCACCCCGAGCTGGAGCCGATGATCATCGGCCGCAATTTCCTCGTGAAGATCAACGCCAACCTGGGCAACAGCGCCGTCGCCTCCTCCATCGAGGAGGAGGTGGAGAAGATGCGCTGGGCAATCCGCTGGGGCGCGGACACGGTGATGGACCTGTCGACGGGCCGGAGCATCCACGAGACCCGGGAGTGGATCCTCCGCAACGCCCCCGTGCCCATCGGCACGGTGCCGCTGTACCAGGCGCTGGAGAAGACGGGCGGCAAGGCCGAGGATCTCACCTGGGATATCTTCCGCGACACGCTTATCGAGCAATGCGAACAGGGCGTGGATTATTTCACGATCCACGCCGGAGTGCTCCTGCGCTACATCCCGCTCACCGCGCGCCGGATGACCGGCATCGTGTCGCGCGGCGGCTCCATCATGGCCAAGTGGTGCCTCGCGCACCACCAGGAGAGCTTCCTCTACATGCATTGGGACGACATCTGCGAGATCATGGCCGCCTACGACGTGTCGTTCTCCATCGGGGACGGCCTGCGGCCCGGCTCCATCGCCGACGCCAACGATGACGCGCAGTTTGCGGAATTGAAGACGCAGGGCGAACTGACGCGACGCGCCTGGGCGCACGGAGTGCAGGTGATGAACGAGGGCCCCGGCCACATTCCCATGCACCTGATCGAGGAGAACATGGCGAAGCAGCTCGAATGGTGCGAAGAAGCGCCGTTCTACACCCTGGGCCCGCTCACGACCGACGTCGCTCCCGGCTATGATCACATCACGTCCGCCATCGGCGCCGCCATGATCGGTTGGTACGGGTGCGCCCTGCTTTGCTACGTGACCCCCAAGGAGCACCTGGGCCTGCCCGACCGGGAGGACGTGCGCGCCGGGGTCATCGCCTACAAGATCGCCGCGCATGCCGCCGACCTCGCCAAGGGACATCCCGCCGCGCAATACCGCGACAACGCGCTCAGCAAGGCCCGCTTCGAGTTTCGATGGGAGGATCAATTCAATCTCTCGCTCGATCCCGAGCTCGCGCGCTCGTTCCACGATGAAACCCTGCCGCAGGAGGGAGCCAAAACGGCCCATTTCTGCTCCATGTGCGGGCCCCATTTCTGTGCGATGAAGATCACCGAGGACGTGCGCAAGTACGCCGCCGAGAAGGGCCTCGCCGACGAGCAGGCTCTGGCGGCAGGCCTCGAGGAAAAGGCCCGGGAATTTGTCGCCAAAGGCGCCGAGGTCTACAGCCCGCGCTGAACGGAGACCTCCGCCAGGCGCGCATTTCGCCCACCAACGATGCCGCCCTCGACCGGCCACGGCCCGGCCGTGCTGGGGCCGTCGGATTTTCGTGTCGCCCGGTGGAAGACCAGTCATCCATGATGCCGGACCGCCAATCTGCGCATCCGCCCTTCCTTGCGCCGCGGCCTGCCGCGCGTTCGCCGATTGCTCTCCGCATGACTTCGTTTTCCCTTCCTCTCACGACCGGGCCACGGAATGCGCATCTTCTCCTCGCCGCATCGATGCTCTGGGCGGCCGCGACGGAACTGCCGGCCGCTGCCGAACCCAATTCCTCCATGAGCGAGACCTACGACAGTGCCAGTTACGCGAATCGCCACCAGCCCGAGCGAAGCATCTACCAGGATGATGGCCGCATTTTCCACCGCGCCGGGTTCGATTATGCGGTGGTCGACAAGCTGGTCGATCCGCGCTGCGACGGCAGCACGTTCTCGGCGACCGCCCGGCTCTCAAACGGCACCGACGCCCTCTTCCGTTTGATCAACGTCAATGGCTCCGCCCTGCGGCTGCAGTTCGCCGCAGCCGGAGCGCGCTTCGCCGACGAATCGCCACTGCTCGTGCGGCGCGTGCCGCCCGCGGCCGGCCTCACCATGTCGGTCGACGGCCAGCGCGCTGATCTGGCCGTGAACCGCTACCACATCCGGATCGGCCTCGATCCCTTTTCATTCGCGATCATCGACCCGACGGGCCGAACGATCATGCAACTCGAGACCGAGCGGGTCGCGGGCGAATTCGTCACCCCGCCGCTGGGTTTCCGCCTCGCCGGCAAGGCCGCCGAGCCCTTCCTCAGCTGGCGCCTCCACAACTCCGACCGGTTCTTCGGCCTCGGCGAAAAGTTCAACAAGGTCGAGAAGACCTCGACCCGCGCCACCATTTGGGCGTCCGACACCGCCGGGACCAACACCACCGACCTCGCCTACAAGAGCATTCCGCTGCTCCATTGCACCGCCGGCTGGAGCCTGATGCTGCACACCACGTACCGTTCCTTCTGGGAAATCGGCACCTTCTCCTACACCTCCGCCTCCTGCCTCTCGCAGGATGACAAGCTCGACGCCTTCCTCCTTCTCGCCCCCAGCCTCAAAGGCCTGATCGGACAATATTCCGAACTGACCGGCCGCACCGCCGTGCCACCCCTCTGGGCCTTCGGGGTGTGGATGAGCCGCTGCGCCTACCGCAACCGCGCCGAAGTCGAGACCGTGCTGACGCGGCTGCGCCAGGAACAGATCCCCTGCGACGTCATCCACCTCGATCCGCTGTGGATGCGCACCCACTACTATTTCAAACTGGGCGTCGACGCGTGCGACTTCGTGCGCAACGACCGGGATTTCCCCGACCTCCCCGGCCTGCTCGCTCATTGGAAATCGCTGGGATTCGCCACCTGCTTCTGGATCAATCCTTACCTGCCCGAAGGTCAGCCGATCTACGAGGAGGCAAAGTCCCGTGGCTTCCTGTTGCGCTCGCTGCGCGGCGGCATCGCGCGTCTCGAGCACGGCGAGCCGGTCGGGGTGGTCGATTTCACCAACCCGGACGCCACCGCGTGGTGGAAGGGTAAACTGAAGGAGCTGATCGCCGCCGGCGCCGCCGTGTTCAAGCCCGATTACGGCGATCGCGTGGCCGAGGACTCGGTGGGATTCGACGGCAAGACCGGCCGCGAACTCCACAATCTGTTCCTGCACCTTTACTGCCGGGCGGCCGCCGAGGCGGTGCAGGAAGCCGCCGGCTACACCCTGGTATGGCGGCGCGCGGGCTACATCGGCACGCAGCGCTACCCCGGCACCTGGGCGGGCGACACGCAGGTCACGTGGGAGGGCATGCGTGGAGCGCTGCGCGGCGGCCTTTCCGCCGGCTTTGGCGCCGAGGCGTGCTGGAGCCATGACATCGGCGGCTTCGTCGGAGAGAAACCCAGCGAGGAACTCTATCTCCGCTGGGCCCAATGGGGCCTGCTGTCGCCGTTCGCCCGATTCCACGGCACCACCCCGCGCGAACCCTGGGAGTACGGCCCGCGAGCGGTCGACGTCGTCCGCCATTACGCCCAGCTGCGATACACTCTCGTGCCCTACCTCCGCCAATGCGCCGAGGAATCGGCGCGGACCGGCTTGCCGATTCTGCGCCACCTTGCCCTCGAGTTCCCCGACGATCCGGCAGTCACCGCCATCGACGACGAGTTCATGCTGGGCCCTGCCTTGCTCGTCGCCCCCATTTTGGAGAACGGCGCCCGGGAGCGCTTCGTGTACCTCCCTGCTGGCGAGTGGTGCGCCTTTGAGGATCCGGCGGAACGATACGACGGCGGCCGCTACTACCGGGCGCCGGCGCCGCTGGAGCGCCTGCCAATCTTCGTGCGACGCGGCGCCGTGTTGCCGCGATTCGCCACCGCTCCCCTGCACTTGAAAGGTGACCTGCCGCCCGTCATCACCTGGACCGCCCCGTGAGCCCCTCGTCGCCAACCCCACCGCCCGAACCGCCCCTTCTTCCCCTCCCATGATCTCCAAGCGACCATCCCATCAATCGGCTCCCGCCGGGCGCAAAGGCCGAGCGGCCCGGGACCTTCCGCGCGGGTTCGCCTTCCGGGTAAGGGCCGTGCGCGCCGCGCACGAAACCCTCCTCCGACGCAGGAATTCCGTCGATCGCACCTGGGATAATGGCGTTTTCGAGCGCTTCCGGCATCCCGTCGTGACGTGGCGGCACACGCCGCTCGAATGGCGCTTTGACTTCAATCCGCGTCGGAACCCCTTCTTCATGGAGCGGCTCGGCATCAATGCGACGCTGAACCCTGGCGCCTTCTACTGGAACGGGAAGGTGCACCTCGTCGTGCGCACCGAGGGCTGCGATCGCAAGAGTTTCTTTGCCATCGCCGAAAGCCCCACCGGCGTCGACCGCTTCCGCTTCTGGGATGAACCCTGCGACATTCCCGAGTTGAAACCCGAGACGAACCTCTACGACATGCGCGTCACCCGGCACGAGGACGGCTGGTTCTACGGCGTGTTCTGCGCGGAGGCGAAGGATCCGGCTGCCCCTCCCGGCGACCTTTCCTCGGCCGTGGCCCAAGCCGGCATCGTCCGCACCAAAGATTTCCAACGCTGGGAGCGCCTGCCCAATCTCAGGACCCCGGCCTCGCAGCAGCGCAACGTGGTCCTGCACCCGGAATTCGTGCAAGGCAAATACGCCTTCTATACGCGCCCGATGGACGGGTTCATCGACGTCGGCTCGGGCGGGGGCATCGGCTGGACGCTGTGCGACGACATCACCACCGGCGGCACCGGACCTGAGACCATCATCGACGCCCGCGCCTACCACACGATCAAGGAATCCAAGAACGGCCAGGGTCCCGCCCCGCTGAAGACGCCCCAGGGCTGGCTGCACCTGGCCCACGGCGTGCGCAATTGCGCGGCCGGACTGCGCTACGTGCTCTATCTGTTCATGACCTCGCTGCAGGATCCCGCGAAGGTCATTGCCCGACCGGGTGGCTATTTCCTCGCTCCCTACGAGGGCGAGCGGATCGGCGACGTCTCAAACGTGACCTTTTCCAACGGCTGGGTGCGATTACCCGACGGGACTGTCCTGCTCTACTACGGAGGTTCCGACACCCGCTGTTACGTCGCCCGCAGCACGGTGGCCCGGCTCGTCGACTGGTGTCTGCACACGCCGGAGGACGGCGGCAACACGCGGAGTTCGGTCGACCAGCGGCTCGCCCTGATCCGCGCGAACCGGGCGAGTCGCGGTTGACCCCGCCCGCCATCCGGGGAAATCATGAGGGCCGCCCCTTCTGGAGGCGGCCCTGCATGACCTAACACCAAGCAAACCGTAAGAACTACAACAATGGTCGTTCTAAGAACGACGGTTGTTTCGTGAGAGATAGACGCATCGGCGCTGAAAGCGTTGAATAATTGTTTTGTGAATTACTTATGAACAACCGGCACGGACAATCTTGGCGGCGAGTTTGTCCTCACTCGACAGTTCTTAAGTTAAGTTGTTCTAATTCAATAACTCCGACGGCATTACCATCGGCGCGGATGGGGCCACGCCCGGCCCGTCGACCGAACGGCGCGGCGTGCTCTTGAGCGGATACCGGAAAATCTCGCCCCGGTAATTCCTAAAGACCACCTCATCGTCGGTGAGGCGCTCGATGTACTCCGGGTTGATCGGCACCTTGCCGCCGCCGCCGGGCGCGTCGATGACGTATTGCGGCACGGCGTAGCCGGTGGTGTGGCCGCGCAGCGCGCGGATGATCTCAATGCCCTTGCGCACGTCGACCTTGAAGTGCGCCCCGCCGGTGATGAGGTCCATCTGGTAGAGGTAATAGGGGCGGACCCGCATCCGCAGCAGCCGGTGGACCAGCGCCTTCATCACCTCGGCGTCGTCATTCACGCCCCGGAGCAGCACGCTCTGGTTCCCGAGCGGCACGCCGGCGAGCGACAGGCGGTCGCAGGCGTCCTTCAGCTCCTGCGTGCACTCCTTCGGGTGATTCACGTGAATGCTCATCCAGACCGGCCCGTGCTTTCGGAAAACCTCGCACAGTTCGGGCGTGATGCGTTGCGGCAAGAAAACCGGGATGCGCGAGCCGATGCGGATGAATTCCACGTGTTTGATGGCGCGCAGCCGGCCCAGCAGGTGATCGAGCTTGCGGTCGGAGAGCAGCAGCGGATCGCCTCCGCTCAGCAGCACGTCGCGCACCTCCGGGTGCGCTTCGATGTAGCGCAGCCCGCGCTCGTATTCGGGGTGAAAATTGTAGTCCTGCGCATTGCTCACGAGGCGGCTGCGGGTGCAGTAGCGGCAATAGGCCGCGCAGCGGTCCGTCACGAGGAACAGCACACGGTCCGGGTAACGATGGACCAGACCCGGCACGGGGGAGTGCGCGTCCTCGCCGAGCGAATCAACCATCTCCTCCTCTGAAACAATCATTTCGTCGCCCCGCGGGATGACCTGCCGGCGGATCGGACAGTCGGGGTCGTTCCGGTCAATGAGGTTGAAGAAATACGGGGTGATCGCGAGGGCCAGCTTGTGGTTGGCGAACTGGCAGCCCGCCTGTTCGGCGGGGGTGAGCGCCATGAATTGTTCGAGCTGGGCCGCGGTCGTGATCCGATTCTTCAGCTGCCAGGTCCAATCCCGCCAATCGGACTCCGGCACGTGCTGCCAATACCCCTGCCCCTGAAACCAGACGGAGCGGTCTTCGATGTAGGACATGATGCAGAGGAGAAGTAATAAGCCGCCTAATCAGTCTGTCAAATGTCCGGAGGCGGATGCGCCCCCACAGCTGATCTCCCGGGCGACCGGCACACCGGCGGCGTGCTAGGGGGAAAAGATGCCCCAGTGGAACTGCTGGTCGCAGGCCAGCAGCCAGATCATCGCCACGTACACCCAGACCACGACCAGCGTGACATTTGCGATCAGCCGGCGTCGGGCCGTGGGCTGGTCCAATTCAGTTTTTTCCGCGCTCATGACCGGACCATGGTGCAGGAATTTCCCGACCGCGCAAGCACCGCCCGGTTCCCCCCACCCCGCCGGGCGCCGCGTTCAGGTGGCCGCCCCCCGGGGCACCGCCGGCTCCATCACGCGGATGGGGACGATGGCGCAGGGCAGACCGAGCAGGAAGAGCCGGCGCTGCAGCGCGAACGCTGTGTAGTTGTGCAGCCAGCGCGTGAGAAAGGTCTCCCGTTCGAAGACCAACTGCCCGGTGAAGAACACCACGTTGACGCACCGCGCGACCAGATCGGGCACCAGCTTCCCCAACTCATCCAGCACCTCATGCCCCACGGCGGTGACGGCCTCGGCCTCGCCGCCGCGCGCCTGCACGAACCGCACATAGCGCTCCCCCTCCCGCTGCACGTGGGTCCGGAGCCGCTCGATTTCGTCCGTCCCCTTGAAATTGCCCGCGTCCAGCACCCCGATCTGCACGAACACCATCCGCCGGAAGCCGCCGCCAAACAGGCGGACGGCGCCGAACAACGTGTGCAGGCCGAGGCCGTTGAACCCGTTGACCAGCACGATGGCGGTGCGGTTCGAGGTCGGCGCGAATTCCCGCGATCCAGGCGGGGGCGGCAGCTCGGCGGCTTCGACGATCGTGTCCAGGTTGGCCAGCTGCCTCCGCACGCCCTCGTAGTGGCGGCGCACGGTGAAGGCGGCGGCGACCAGCGCCGCGGTCAAGAGCAGCGTCACCCAGCCGCCGCCGTGGAATTTCAAAATGACCAGCGTGACCAAGATGGAACTGGTGAGCCCCAGGCCCACCGCGTTCACCGCCAGCCGCCAGCGCCAGGACGGATCCTCGCGCCGCACCTGCCACCAATGACGGACCATCCCGAGTTGCGAGAGGCTGAAGGTGATGAACACGTTGATACTGTATAGCACCACCAGGAGGTCCACCGCGCCGCGGGTGAGCAACAGCACCAGCAGCGAGGTGCCGCCCATGATCAGCACGCCGTTGAGCGTGACGAAGCGGTCGCTCAGGGTGGTGAAGCGCGTCGGCATCCAGCGGTCGAGCGCCATGTTGGCGAGGACGCGGGGCCCGTCGAGAAAGCCGGCCTGCGCCGCGATCAGCAGCAGGGCGGCCGCGCTGGTGAGGGCGAGTTTGATGAACAGGCCGCCCAGCCACGGCGGCCAGCCGGCGGCCAGCCGCTCGAGCAGCACGGCATTGAGCGTCTTGCCGGCCACGGGATGCACGTCAAAGATCAGATAGGCCACCAGCAATCCCGCCACCATGCCGCCCAGCGAGATCGCCATGAGCAGCATGGTCCGGTGCCCCGTCCGCACCCGCGGTTCGCGCAGGATCGGCAGGCCGTTGCTGACCGCCTCGATGCCCGTGTAGCTGCCTGCGCCCATGCTGTAGGCGCGCAGCAGCAGGGCGAACACGCCGAGCACGCCGATCTCGGCCGAAGCGCCGTGCACCGCCTGCACCGTCGCGCGCGGCAACGCGACCAAGGCCCCCGCATGCGCGCCAAAGGCATAGCCCACGGCCGCAAGGTGGGTGAGGAGAAACAGGAGGAACACCGGCGCCAGCAACAGCACCGACTCGCGCACGCCGCGCAGGTTGAGCACCGTGAGAAACAGGATGCCCCCGACCGCGGCGGCCAGCTTCCACGCCAGCCACGCCGGCGGCAGGAAACTGAACAGCGCGTCCATCCCGCTCGCCACCGAGATGGAAATGGTCAGCACGTAATCGATCAGCAGGGCCGAGCCCGAGACGACGCCCGCCGCCGGCGACAGCAGCCGGCTGGCCACCACATACCCGCCACCCCCCGCCGGAAACAGCGAGATGATCTGCGCGTAGCTGACGCAGATGATGGCCACCGTCGCCGCGGCCATGGCAGCGACGAACACGGCCAGCGGCGGATGGGTCAGGAGCACCTTGTAGGCTTCCTCCGGGCCGTAGCAGGACGAAGACAGCCCGTCCGCACCGAGCCCGACCCACGCGAGCAAGGCCACGAGCGAGAGCTTGTGGAACAGGCTGTGATCGGTGAGCTCGCGTTCGCGGCCGATGAAGAGGTTCTTCAGGGCCCGCCAAGGAGAGGTGCCGGTGCTGTTGGTTGTCATGCGGTGCCGCTCCCCGGACAGGGCGGGGGCGGCTGACTCCTGCGGGACAACCGTGATGACGCGGGCTTCGCGTCCCAGAGGATCGCCCTTCCCAATGCCTGCGGGGTTAGCTGACGGGCTCGGCCTGAGAAGTGGCCTGGGCGATGGTTGCCCACCGCCGTGCGCCCCGGCCGCGTCACCCGTGCAACGCGGTGGTTGGTTTCCCCGCGCCGCCCTGCGGGAAGGCAGAGCGACTTCGGCTGCTGAACTGTCGGCGGGCGAGAAAACCATTTCGCCTCGGTCCGTCAACCGCCCGCGGGCGTGTCGTTCGCGCAACTCGCTCAAAGAGCCGGGGATTGCGGAAGTTTGTAATCACGCGGCAACACCTCCCGGCCCGCGGCGCCACAATACCCTTGGCAGCCACGGTGAAAGGCCTTTTCGTCGCGCGCTGATGCCCTCGCCACGTCCAGGAGTGCTCGCGCTTGAAGATGGTTCGGTCTTTCGCGGCTCCGCCTTCGGCGCCGAGGCGACGATCACCGGCGAAGCGGTGTTCAACACCAGCATGACCGGCTATCAGGAGATCCTCACCGATCCCTCCTATTACGGACAGATTGTCACGATGACCGCCGTGCAGATTGGCAACTACGGCATCAATCCCGACGACGAGGAATCGGCCGGCGGGCCGAAAGTCGCGGGCTTCGTGGTGCGCGAACTTTCGCCGGTCACCAGCAACTGGCGGAGCCGTCTGCACCTCCATGATTACCTGCGGCAGTATCGCATTCCCGGCCTGCAGGGGGTCGACACGCGGACGATCACCAAGAAACTTCGCGTCACCGGCGCCATGAAGTGCTGCCTGAGCACCACGGAGATGGCCGATGCGGAGGCGGTGCACCGGGCGCGCGCCGCGGAGGGTCTCGTGGGCGCGGATTATGTCAAGGAGGTCACCTGCCAGGCCCCCTACCAATGGGACCCGCAGGGCCAGTGGGATCCGCCGTTCATGTTGGCCGGAACCACGCTGGGCGCCCTGCACACTCCGACCAAACGCTACAAGGTGGTCGCGATCGATTACGGCACCAAACGCAACATTCTGCGCAAGCTGCGCCAGCACGGCTTCGACGTCTGGGTGGTGCCGGCGGGCGCTGCCGCCGAGGTGGTGGACGAGCTGGCCCCCGATGGCGTGTTCCTCTCGAACGGACCCGGCGATCCTGACCCGCTCGATTACGCGCATCGCACGGTCGCGCGGCTCATCCAGAAGTATCCCACCTTCGGCATCTGCATGGGCAATCACATGATCACGCACGCCCTCGGCGCCAAAACTTTCAAACTGAAGTTCGGCCATCGCGGCGCCAATCAGCCGGTGAAGAACCTGGAGACCGGCCGGGTCTCGATCACGGCGCAGAACCATGGTTTCGCCGCCCGCCCCGAGGACCTGGAGCAGCGCGGGGCGACGGTCACCGAGATCAATCTCAACGATGGCACGGTCGAGGGTCTCCGCCACAAGGAACTGCCAGTCTTCTCCGTCCAATATCATCCCGAGGCCTCGCCCGGCCCGCACGACGCCGATCCGCTCTTCGTGGATTTCTACCGGTTGATCGAGCAGCGCAAGGCGGGGAGAATCTAGAGCCTGTCCGGGGGCCTGCCTGAAATTGCGACGCGGGCCCTCCCCGGCAGCGTCAGGCACCATCTCCGATCGCGGACGGCGTTCGCCGTTCCGCGACACTGTCCGATCGGGGCCTCCCCGCGGCCCGACCATCCGGCGCCAGCAACCCTCAGCCCAGCAGCTTTTCGAACTGCTTCGCGTCCTCCGGCGTATCGATGCCGATCGTGGGATCCTCGGTGAGGCCGACCATGATGTCATAGCCGTTCTCGAGGACGCGCAGCTGCTCGAGCTTCTCGATCTGTTCGTACCGGCCGGGTGGCAGCGTCGGGAATTTCTCCAGCAGTTCCGCCCGATAGGCATAAAGCCCGAGATGCTTGTAGCAGGGATTGGCCGCCACCCAGGCGTTGTCGACAGTCAGGCCGAGGTCGCGCGAAAACGGCAGGCGGGATCGGGAGAAATACAGGGCGCGCCCGTCGCGACGGATTACCACCTTCACTTGATTGGGATTGTAGAAATCAACCACCCGCCGGAACGGCGTGGCCAGCGTCGCCATCGGAGCTTCGCCGCCGATCAATCGGGCCAGCTCGCGGATCTGGGCGCCGGTCACCAACGGTTCGTCCGCCTGCACGTTGATCACGTGGTCCGCCCCGACGAGGCGATTGGCTTCGGCCAGTCGGTCGGTGCCGCTGCGGTGTGCGGGCGACGTCAGGATCACCTGGAATCCGCGCGCCGCCACCGCGTCGCGCAGCAGCTCGTGATCGACCGCGAAATACAGCGGAAACCCCGGCGCCTGGGCCGCGATGCGCTCGGCCACCCACACCAGCAGCGGTTTGCCCTGAATCGGATGCAGGAGCTTGCGCGGGAATCGGGTCGATTCGAGGCGGCAAGGAACGATGATGGCGGTGGTGGGCATGCTGGCTCCTATGCCAGCGGGGGAGCCGTGCGGCAACGCGGAACCGGGCGGGCGCCGTCGCCTCTCCCCGTGGCGGCGCTCCCTTCGCTTGGCCCGCCGCGTGCTCTGGGTCACGCGATCTTTACGTGCTTCCCGGCGCGGCACTCGGTTTTGGATTGCCAGCCGGCGGTGCGCCCGTCGAAATTCCGCCCCTTAGTCACGCACTTCATGGATAAAGTGGATGCCACGCCCAGCACGCAGCAGTATGTCAGGGAGTTCCTTGTTTCGAACAAGATGGGCATTCATGCCCGCCCCGCCGCCATGGTCGTGCGCATCACGAACAAGTACCGCTGCGACGTGTTCGTGGAGAAGGATGAGGAGCAGGTGAACGGCAAGAGCATCATGGGCTTGATGATGCTGGCGGCTGGCAAGGGCTCCAAGGTGAAGTTCATCGCCACGGGCGAGGACGCGCCGCAAATGCTCGCGGAACTGGACCAGTTGTTTGCGCGGAAGTTTGACGAGGCCTGAACCCTGAACCACGGATTACACGGACGGGCGCAAAGGCGGAAGATCCCTTCCGTGAATATCTGTGAAATCCGTGGTCAGAGTCCGAAGAATGCCTTTGCGGTGGCGGTCGTGAGTGCGGCGAGCTCCGCGTAGCCCACCCCGAAGAGATTCGCGCAGAACTCTGCCGTTTGCCGCACAAACGCCGGCTCGTTCGGCTTGCCCCGATGGGGCAACGGCGCGAGGTACGGCGCGTCGGTTTCGATCATCAGCCGCGCCAGGCCCTGGGCCCGGGCCGCCGCCCGGACGGCATCGGCATTCCTGTAGGTGATGATTCCGGTGAATGAACCGTACCCGCCGCGCCGCATCAGGGCGTTCATCGCCTCTGGTCCTTCGCTGAAGCAGTGAAAGACCACCCGGTTCCAGTCGACCCCGCTGGCATCGATCATCTCCACGCAATCCGGGAAAGCGCCGCGCGAATGGACGACCACCGGGGCCCCCAGGCGTTTCGCCATCGTCAATCCCGCCGCGAACGCTGCGCGCTGCCGGGCGAAGATCTCCGCGGCCGCCGCCGTGTCCTTGGGCAGATGGAACCGATCGAGCCCGATCTCGCCCACGGCCACCGGGACGGGCAACGCCGGCTGGGGACCGGCCCCACGCCCCCAGAAGTCCTCCATCTGCGCCACCGCCCGTCCCCACTCGGCCTCCACCGAGCCCGGATGCAGCCCGACGGTGTAATGGATCGTGCCGGGGTGCGTCCGCGCCAGGTCGCGGTACAGCGTCCAGTCCCCGGGCTCCGTGCCGATGCCGATCATCGCCCCCACCCCCGCCGCCCGGGCGCGCTCCAAGACTGCCGGCAATTCCCCGCGGCGCGCAAACCCGTCCAGATGCGTGTGCGTGTCGATCAGGCCAGACATGGGTTATCTGTCATCGCGAGCCCCTGCCGCCGCGGCGGGGCTCCTCGCACTGATAATTATTCATCCGCAGTACAGCGGCAGGTACCGCTCGCGCAGATAACGCAAGAGATGTTTCGGCGCCAGCGGCTCGCCCGTGACCACCTGAACCAGCTCCTGTGTGTCGTGGCGTTTGCCCTGCTCGTGGATGTGCCGCCGCAGCCAGCCAAGCAGTCGCGAAAAATCGCCGCGCGCGAAGTCGTCCTCCAGTCCCGGCAGGTCGGCGCCGGCCCGGTACCAGAACTGGGCGGCCATCATGTTGCCAAGGCAGTAGCTCGGAAAGTAACCGAACATGCCGCCCGACCAATGCACGTCCTGCAGCACGCCCGTCCGGTCATCGGACGGCGTCAGAGCGAGGAGGTCCCGGGCGAGCGCGTTCCACGCCGCCGGCAGGTCCGCCACCGCGAGCGTCCCGGCAAAGAGCCGCTTCTCCAGCTCGAACCGCAGGATGATATGCAGATTGTAGGTGACCTCGTCGGCGTCCAGCCGGATGAGCGTCGGTTTGACGGCGTTCACCGCCAGATAGAGTTCGTCCGAGGACACCGCCTGGAGCTGCGCGGGAAACCTTTCGCGCCAGCGTGGCTCAAAGAACCGCCAGAAGGCGCGGCTGCGCGCCACCTGGTTTTCCCACAGGCGGCTTTGCGATTCGTGCACTCCCATGCCGACCGGCTCGCCGAGCGGCGTGCCTTGGTGCGCGAGCGGCAGCCCCTGCTCGTACAGGCCGTGGCCGGTCTCATGGATCGCGCTGAACAGCGAATCGAGCGGATTGTTTTCGTCGAAGCGCGTGGTCATGCGGATGTCCGCGCCGCTCCCCTCGCAGAACGGGTGTAGCGACACGTCCACGCGGCCGCGCCGGTAGTTGAAGCCGAGCCGCTCCGTCACGTCCCGCAAAAACGCCCGCTGCGGCTCGATCGGAAAGCCGCGGAGGCTTCCGGTCCGCGCCTTCACGGGCGACGCCACAATCTGGCGCACGAGCGGCACCAATCCTTCCTGGAGTTCTGCGAACAGCCGCTCGATCACCGCCGCGGTCATGCCCGGATCATGCCGGTCGATCAGGTAATCGTAAGGCGCATCGGCCCGGCCGAGAAAGGCGGCCTCCTGGCGGGCCAGTTCGAGATGCTTTTCCAGGAAGGGCGCATAGCCCGCGAAGTCCGACCGCGCCCGGCAATCCGCCCAGGCATGAAAGGCCTGGCTGCTGTGCCGCGCCTTGTCGCGCACAAACTCGGCCGGCAGCCGGATCACCCGGTCGTAATCGCGCCGCGCGTGCTTGAGCACGACGCGTTGATCCGCCGCGAGCTCCCCGCGCCGGTCCTCCAGCGCCGCCAGCAGTGCGCCGATGCGCGGATCGCTGGCGGTCCCATGCTGCAGCTCGGCCATCAGCGCGAGCTGCTCGGCGCGCAGGTCGGCGCTGTCGGGTGGCAGGTTCACCTGCTCGTCCCAGCCCAGCAGGCCGTTCACCGTGGCCAGCAGATGAATGCGCTTGAGTCGGGAAACCAGTTCCGCGTAGGCCGCCTCAGAAGTCATGCCGGGCAGCGAACCCACTGGCGGCGCCTTTGGCGATGCTGAAGTGGGCCGCGGCGCGGGCCCGTCAGAAAAAAGCCGGGCGCGACGCGCGCCCGGCCCCCAAACATCCAATCGACTGACGAAAAATCACTTGGTCGTCACGCGGATGCTGCCACCGGAGGTGCGCAGCTTCAGCAGCGGGCCGCCGCCGTTGACCTTGCCGGAGAGGCGGCTCTTGCCCGCGCCGCCGCCATCGAGCGTGATGGTGAGCCCGTCCGCGCGGACACTGCCGCCGCTGGTGGCGGCATCGAGCTGGAAGGCGGCGGCCCTGTCGACCGTCACCCGCACCTCGCCGCCGGACGTGCCCAGCGAACAATCGCCCTTGAGCGCGCCGCCGATCACCGCCTCCACATTGCCCCCGCTGGTGTGCGCCGAAAGCGTGTTCTCCACGAGCTGCACCCGGATATCGCCGCCCGACGTGCCGAGATCCGCGCGGCCGACAATCTTCTCCGCCCGGACATTGCCACCCGACGTGCGCAGCTTCGTGTCACCGGTGCAGGATCCCAGGGTGACGTTGCCGCCCGAGGTGCCGGCCTCGACCGTGCCGTCGATGTTACCGAGTTTCACGTTTCCGCCGCTGGTCTTCGCCAGCATCTCGCCCGCGAGATCCCCCACGGTGACGTTGCCGCCCGAGGTCTTGAGATCGGTGTTGTACCGGCTGGGGACGGTGACGGTGAAATCGACCTGCACGGGCGTGGAACCGAACCAGTTTCCGAGCTTCTTCTCGTACTTCGCAATGGCGGTGACGTCGTTGCCGTGCTGTTCGATCGTCAGATCGAGATCCTTCAGCAATTCATCGGCCTCGGCGTCGCTGTCGGCGCGGATCTTCTCCTTGGCGACAACTTTGACGACGTCGCCGCCGCCCGCTTCAACACTGATATTGCCGCCGGAAGTCTGGACTTTCAGGGTCCCGCCCGGCTGGACGGTGAAGGTTTTCTCAACGGTGCGCTCGATTTTCGCATCCAGAATCAAAGGGGCGGCAAACAGCCACCCGAGTCCGACGACAACGGGGAGATAGGGTTTCATGGCGGAAGAGTTGACTGGATATCAACTAAACCCCCGAACAGGGGAAAAGTTACAGAAAAATCCATCCGGGGGCGGCGGATCCCGCCGCGCGCCGTTGACGCCGCCCCGGCGCCGGACAGGATCACGCTCCATGTCCGCGCGCCGCGCCGCCGTCCCCATGCTCGAGGTCTCGCACCTGCGCATCGAACGCGGCCGCACCGTCATCCTGCACGACGTCTCCTGGCGGGTGGAGCGGGGGCAGCACTGGGCGATCCTCGGACCCAACGGTTGCGGCAAGACCTCGCTGCTCCGGGCACTGACCGCCTACCTGACGCCGACGCGCGGCACGATTGACCTCCTCGGCCGCCGGTTTGGGCAGGCCGATTGGCGTGCCCTGCGGACCCATCTCGGCCTCGTGTCGTCGGCGATGCACCACCTGATTCCCGCCGCCGAGCCGGCGATCGAAACCGTGATCAGCGGCAAGTACGCCCAACTCGATCTTTGGGGCGCGGTCAGCCGCCGCGACCGCCGGCGCGCCCGCCTGATCCTGCGCATGATCGACGCCGCCGACCTAGCGGAACGCGAATGGGTGCTGCTTTCGCAGGGAGAGCGCCAGCGGATTCTCGTCGGGCGGGCGCTCATGGCCCGGCCGCGGTTGCTCATCCTGGACGAGCCGTGCGCCGGGCTCGATCCCGTGGCGCGGGAACAATTCGTCCGCTTCCTTGGCCGGCTGGCCCGGCGGGCAGCCAGGCCGGCGGCCCGCCCGACCGGACCGACGCTGGTCCTGGTCACCCACCACCTCGAGGAAATCGCGCCCGTCTTCTCGCATGTCCTGGTGATGCGGGCCGGGCGTGTCGTCGCAGCCGGCCCGCGGCGCCAGGTGCTGACCGCGCGAGTCTTGGGCGCCGCCTTCGGCGTCCGCGCGCGGCTTGCCTTCCGCGGCGGCCGCTGGCAGGCGTGGTTCACCCCGCACCGCCGGAAGGTATTCTGACCACGGCCATGCTTGCCGACTTCATCGACGCCCTTGGTCTCAGCAGCCTGTGGACCTACCTCGGCCTGTTTCTCGCCTGCTCGCTGCTCATGCTCTGGCGGCTCGAGGCGATGCTCGACCACGGCCTCGAAGGCACCGCCCTGGGGACGATCGTGATGCCCTACTGCTCGGGGCTCGGGAACCTGATCTTCGTCTACCTCATGGTGGCGCGGGCCGGGCCCACCCGCGAAGTGCTGACCAACTGCCTCGTCAACAACGTCACGAATCTCACGCTCCTGCTGGGCGTGCCGGCGGTGCTGTGGGGGCTCGCCGTGGTGCCGGGCCTGCCCGCCATCGGCGGCCGGGGCGGCCGGCGCGGCGGCGACACCGGCCCCCGGATCAACCGCCTGTCCCTCCTGCTCACGCTGGCCGCGGTGCTCTTCTTCACCGGGGCGGTGTGGATCCTCGGCCAGGACGGCCGGCTCGACCGCCGCGACGGTTTTCTCCTCACCGGCCTGTTCCTGTTCTGGCAGTGCTTCCAGGCGCTCGATGTGCTCAAGCACAATGTCCGCCAGCGCCGCTCCTTTGGCCTGGGCTTCTACCTCGACACGGCCGCGGTGCTGGCCTGCGCCTACGGACTGTACGTGAGCATCGACTGGCTCGTGGCCTGGCTCGGGCACCAGCATGGCAGCTTCGTGAACGGAAGCCATCTCGGGTGGCTCAGCGGCTGGCTGATGGTGCTGCCCAACGCGTTGCTCGCGCTCTATTGGGGCTGGAAACGACGCGCTGATGTCGTCTACAGCTCCCAGGTCGGCGACGGCCACATCTGCATCCCGCTCGGCCTCGGCCTGTGCGCGCTCTTCAGGCCGGTGCCGGTGCCCGGATTCATGGAAACGAGTCTCCTCCTGCTGCTGGGGGCCACGGTCCTGCACGTCTTCTTCCTCCTCACGCTGGGCGGCTTGCCCCGCTGGGCCGGGTGGCTGTTCGTCGCCGCCTACGGGTGGTTCCTCTACGCCGGCCTGCTCGCGTAGATGGTCCGGCCGCGCCGTGACGACCGCTCCCCGGACGCGCCTCCGTTTAATTCTCCAGCGGGTCGGCGCGGAACCTGTTGCTCAATTCGACGAATGCCTTCTGCGCCTGCAGCCAGCGGGCGTCCTGGCGGATCTCGGCCATCGACTTCCCGGTGTGATTGCCGATGAGGTAGCTCGTCTCGCCGATGCGCAGGCATACGTCGAAGCGCGTGCCGGCCGCGGCGGGCGCAAACTCAAAATCCCCCACCGCCAGACGCTTTCCCTCCATCTCGGCGCGCAGCGGCCCGACGTCGGCCGCAAACTGCCGCCGATAACTCTCCGCGCGCGGGCCGCGGTAGGCGAGGATGCCTCCGCCCTCGGGGGCCAGCGACACGATCACCCATTCGTCGAACACGACCTGGTGGTAGAGCGCATGCATGCGCCCGAGCGCGGTGGTGACGAGGGCGGTGGCGGCGGCGAGTTTCATGGGCGGAAGCGGCGAGGTCGCGGCGCTGGTTCTGCGCGAAGCCCCGGCCCGACGCCAGATTTTTGTGGCTGCGTCTCCCGCCACTGACCTCCGCTGAAATGCCCCGCGGCGATGACGCGGGCCTCAGGTCGGATAGCCGCCCGCGATGTACTGCTTGAGCTGCTCGGCCTCGTGCCGGTGCATGTCCACCATCCGCCGCAGGATGTCGCCGATCGAAATCACGCCCACCAGCCGGCCCTGGTCCATGACCGGCAGGTGGCGAAACCGTTTGTCGGTGAACAGGGCCATGACCTGCTCGATCGTCGTGTCCGAAGGCACCGTGTGGGGGTCGCGGGTCATGACCCGCGCCAGCGGCGTCGTCTTCGGATCCAGTCCCGCGCCCACGACGCGTGCCAGCACATCGCGCTCCGTGAAGATGCCGACGAGCTGTCCGCCCTCCAGGACGAGGACCGAGCCGACCTTGTGACGGTTCATCTCCTGCACCGCCTCGGTGACCGTCACGGTAGGCGGAACGGAAAAAACGCTGGCACCCTTGCGTTCCAGCAGGACGGAGATCGACGTATTCATGGGGTAATGGCTCCGGTGGGCTGGAACTTACCACTTCCCGCGCAGCGGACAACTGCAAAGACCGCTTTTGCCCGTGGGGACTTCCACGGAAGGCCGCGCTAGGTTGGCGGGAAGAGCTTGTCGAGCGCGCCCAGATTTTTGAGCGGACGAGACCCAGGAGCCTTCGCCACGGGCGCCGGCGAAGATCGGGGGGCGGAGCCCGGCGGTGAAGCCGGACCGCGCAAGGCCGCCAGTTCACGAGCAAGTCGCACCGCGGAGACCCGCTCTGCGGTGCCCAACTCCTGGGCAAACAGACCCACCCGGAACTCCTCGACCAGCCACCGGAAACGGCTCACCGCCTCGGCGGCCCGCGCATCACGGCGCAGCGCGGCCACCGCCTCGACATACGGCGCCAGTTGCTGCGCGCGCCGGGCGTCGCGCCCGGCATCCTGCTTCCAGCGATCCGCGCGCACCTTCATCGCCTGCAGGTAGCGCGGCAGGTGTGCCAGCCGGGAAAATGGCGTGGCCGCGAGAAAGTCGGGCGGCAGCAGCGCCCCCAGATCTTCCGTGAGCCCGGGATAGGGCTGGGGATGCGTGAGCAGCGTCTGGCGCAGCGTGAAGATCTCCTGCAGCTGGTCGGCCAGCCGCGGCACCACGCCACGCAGGTCTGCCCGCGCGCTGGTCAAGGTGCGCGCAAAGGCCTCGGCGGTCAGCGGCGCCACCGGCCGCCCGCACACCCAGCCGCGCAGGCAGGCGTACGCCTGGTCGGGCAGATTCGCCCCGCGGATGAGGGGAGCCGCGAGCACCGCGACCGACTGCCCCCGGCCGCTCCCCAACGCGCGCAGGTCCCGCTGCAGCCAGGCGAGTTCGTAGCGCAACTGCAGCTCGAAGAGGCGAAACAAGCCGCGCCCCGAGGCCGCCTGCGCCTCCTCGGGCGACTTCATCAGGCGCAGCCCCACTCCCGCCTCGTCCGGCACCAGCGCTGGATAGGCGTCGACCGGCACGCCGGCCTGCTCGGAAACCGGCACCCGCCCGGGGATGTCGCCAAAAGTCCAGGCCGTCTGCCCCGGCCGCTCCCATTTCTCCCGGGCGGCGCGCCAGGCGGAAGGATCGTCGCGAGAAACCCCGGCGCTGAGCGCGCGCAGTCGCTCGTCCAACCGGCGCCGCAGCTCGCTGAAATCGCGCCCCGCCGCCAGGGGTTGGCCGCGTTCATCGACCACCTGCACGCGCACGCGCAGATGGTCGGGCAGCGGCTTGTCCCTCCAATGGCGGGGATCCACGGCCACGCGATGCCCTTCCCTCAGGTAGTCGGCCAGGACGTCCGTCAGGGAATCCTGGTGCCCGCGCCGGCGGGCGCGCTCCGCCACCGCCGCGGTCACCGCCGTCGCGGTCTCGGCGAGGGGAATGAGCCCGCGGCGCTGGCTGGTGGGCAGCGCCTTCAGCCAATGCAGCACTTTCTCTCCCAAGTGACCGGGTACGGCCCAGTCGAGCGCCGCGGGCGCCAGCGCTTCCGCATCGCGCACGGAGAGGGCGAGGGTGACGCCGTCTTCCTCTTGTCCGGGCCGATAGGCGTAGCTGAGGGGCAGGGTGCGGCTCCCGCATTGCAGCGCGTCGGGGAAGGCCGCGGCGTCGACCGCCGCCGCCGCCTCGCCCCGGAGATCCTCCGGCTCCAGGCAGAGAAAGCGCGGCTCGGCCCTGCGCCGCTCGCGAACGAGATCCACCAGTTCCGCCACGGAACTCACCCCGGCCGGGCGGCTGCCGGCCACGGCAACCTCCCGCCGGTGATTCGCAGGCGCGGCGGGCGCCTCTTCCGGCAGCAACCGCGCTGCGTAGAAGCGATAAACCGTTTCGTCCAAATCCAGATAACCGCTGCTGCGCGTGCGGGTCAGGATGGCTTCCACTCTCGCCCGCACCCGCCGGTTGTGCGCGAGAAAATCAAAGGGCCATGCGACGGTGTCACCCACGAGGCCGTCGCGGATGAAGATCTCGGTGGCGCGAACCGGATTGATCTCGCCGTAGGCGACCGCCCGCGCTTCAAGTTCGAGTCCGTAGAGGCGCGCGTGGCGGATCACTTGCACGCGGCCCGCCTCGGCGCTCCAGAATGGGTCGGCAGGTTTGATGTCGAGCAGGTGCGCACCCAGCTCGAGTGCCCACGCCGGATCCAGCCGCGCCGCCATTCGCGCGTACAGGCGCGCCGTCTCCACCATCTCGGCGGCCATGATCCAGCGCGGCCCGGGCGGGCCGGCCCCGGCCGCCGGCCGGACCCGGCCGCCCTTCGTTCCCGCCTGCGCTTTGTGGTACAACACGGAACCGGGGAACAGCGCCACCTTGCGAGCGTGCGTGGCCTGGTAGCAGCCGGCCGTCTCATCCCAGACCGCGATGTTGCCCAGCAGTCCGGTCAGAATGCTCCGGTGGATGGCGCGATAGGCGGGCGTGCCGAAGGCGACGCGGGCGTTCGGGGCCCGCGGTTCACGGCCGGCGGGCCGGGCGTCCCGGACCGAGGTGGCCTTGAAATCGTCCCGCTCCGCCAGCACCTCGGCGAGCTGGTCGTGGATGTCGCGCCACTCCCGCAGGCGGGTGTAGGAGAGGAAGTGCTCGTGGCAGTACCGGCGCAGCCGGCCCTGCGTCATCACCTCGAACTCCTCATGAAACGCCTCCCAGATGTTGAGCAGCGTGAGGAAATCGGAATCGGGGTGGGCGAAGCGGCGGTGTGCGGCGTCGGCCGCGGCGGGCTGGTCCAGCGGGCGTTCCCGCGGGTCTTGGATGCTCAGGCCGGCGGCGATGATGAGAACCTCGCGGAGGCAGTCTTCCGTGCGGGCTTGCAGGATCATGCGGCCCACCGTTGGGTCGACCGGCAGGCGGGCGAGTTCGCGGCCCAACGGTGTCAGCGTAAATGAACGGTCGGGCGCGATCTTCCGGCGCGCCGCTTCTTCGGCCGGACGACCCGGCGGTCCCTTCCCACGCGGCGACTCCAGCGCGCCGAGTTCCTCCAAGAGCTGGTAGCCGGCGCGGACGGCCCGGGTCGGCGGTGCGTTGAGGAACGGAAAGCTCTCCACCTCGCCGAGGCCAAAGACTTTCATGTGCAGGATGACCTCAGCCAGGTTGCACCGTTGGATCTCCGGCGGAGAGAACCGTGGCCGCGCGAGGTAATCCTCCTCGGAGAAAAGGCGGATGCACACGCCGGCGGCCACGCGTCCGCAGCGGCCCTTCCGCTGGTCGGCGCTGCTCTGCGACACCGGTTCGATCGGGAGGCGGCGGGTGCGCGCCTGCGGCGCGTAGCGGCTGATGCGCGCCAGGCCCGTGTCCACCACGAAGCGGATGCCCGGGATCGTGAGCGAGGTTTCGGCAATGTTGGTCGCCACCACGATCTTGCGCCGAGGCGTCGGCGCAAAGACCCGCTGTTGCTCGGCAAGGGTCAGGCGGCCGAACAGCGGGATGACCTCGGCGCCCGCGATGGGCCGGCCCTCCAGCAGGTCGCGCGTCTCGCGAATGTCACGCTCCGCCGGCATGAAGACGAGGATGTCGCCCGACGGGCTCTCCCGCACGAGGCGTTCCACCGCGGCGACCGCGCCGTCGATGTAATGCAGTGCCTCCGCCCGGGCCGTCGGCTCGTCGCCCGCCGCCGCGTCGGAGCCGAGCTCTTCCAGCGGCGTGTAGATCACCTCCACGGGATACAGCCGGCCGGACACATCGATGACCGGCGCGTCGTCAAACGCCCGGGAAAAGGCCGCGGTGTCGATGGTGGCCGAGGTGACGACGATGCGCAGCCCGGGCCGGCGGTGGCGCAACTGGCGCAGATGGCCGAGGAGAAAATCGATGTTGAGCGAACGCTCGTGCGCCTCGTCGATGATGACGGTGTCGTATTCGCGGAGCAGGAAGTCGCCCTGCAATTCGGCCAGCAGCATGCCGTCCGTGAGGTACTTGATGATGGTCCGCGGTGACGTGTGATCGGCAAAGCGGACCTTGCAGCCCACCTCGTGTCCCCACGGCACGCCGAGCTCTTCGGCGACGCGGCGCGAGATGGATAGCGCGGCCACGCGCCGGGGCTGGGTGCAGGCGATCCGGCCCGCCGTTCCCCGGCCGGCGGCCAGGCACATCTTGGGAATCTGCGTCGTCTTGCCCGAACCGGTTTCGCCCGCGAGGATGAGCACCGGATGCTCATGGATGGCCGCGGTGATCTCCTCCGCCCGCGCGCTGATGGGCAGTTCGGGCGGGAAGTCCAAGCGGAAACGGGCGACGCGGCGGGTCATGGACACTGGCCGATAGCTTCCGCCGCTCCCCGCAGGATGACAAGGGGAACGACGTCCGCGGCTCGGCCAACTCCCGATTGGCACCGGCGCAGGCCTCTGGTATGGTGACAGCTGTGAAACCGCCCCGCCCGCCCGCGGATGTGCTGCGCCGCGTGCTCAAATTCTCGCGCCTAAACGGCTGGAGCGTGGCGATCTTTGCCGGCGTGTGCGCCCTGGTCTCACTGGCGCTCCTCGATCCGATCGGTGTCGCCGTGTGCGTGTTGGTTCTGATGGGCGGCTTGCTCGAGGTGCACGGCTCCCGGCGATTGCGGCGCCGCGAGGCGGACGGCGTGCGATGGCTCGTGCGCAGCCAGCTCGTCGTGCTCGGCGTCATCTGGACCTACGCAGTCACGCGCCTGGCGAGCTTCGACGAGGGCCTCGTGCGCGATCTGATCACCCCCGAGCTGCTGTCTGCCCTGCGGGAACTCGGACTGACGCAGGAGGACATCCTGCCGCTGATCCGCCAGTTCTTCTATCTTCTCTATGGAAGCGTGATGGCCGCCACCCTGATCTACCAGGGCGGGCTCGCGCTCTACTACCACCGGCGGGCCGCGGCGGTCGAAGCCGCCCTGCGGGCCCCGCCGATCGTGGCCGCCGCGCCGTCCCCCGATTCATCCCCGGCGTCCGGCGATTACACCATCTAGGGCTGCTTCGGGCGCCGGCGGCGATCCCAACGCAGGTCCGCCACGACGGCATTACGTCACCCCGGCCGATTCCGCCTGGGACAGGAGGCCGACCTCCACCTTGGGTGGAACGCCCAGCTTGAGGTCGATCTTGATTCCTGTGATCCCAATCTGGCTCAGTTGATCTTTGAAGTTGGACGCAGTCCGCAACGCCTCGAGAACGAACGTCGCGGTCCTGTTCTTCTGATAATGTTTGAGGAGTTCTTCAATCTTCCCGCGATCGAGCGCCTCGACTGAGCCGACGAGCGTCGCCGCAATCTCCGGCACCAATCCCATGCCGAACGAGATGTTTTTGACCGATAAGCCCAAGGCTTGGATGGTCGGAATCGCATCGTTGAACTCGCGCATGATTTCCTGGGCCTTTTCGACCCCTGCTCCCACCGCGCCCGCCGCCGCGCCTTTGAGTTTGTCCATGAATCCCCCCGAGGAATCCGTTCCCACCCCAACGGCCTCGGACGCAACTTCCCTGAGTTTCTCAAACATAGGGCGCCTCCATCTGGATTTGGCAGATACGAAATCTTCATCCGGTGATCCGTCAAACAATCCTCCCGCTTTCAGGCGGGTTTCGACACTCCATTCCGTGTCCGACTGGCCGGTCGACCCTTTTCGAAAGTACTTTGCATCGGGCGCCACCCCATGGGCCCTTTGCATTGAAATCACCGCGAACCCGCCTAGCGTCCGCACATGCTTCGGGAAAAATACATCGAGGCGAAACAGCGCTGGGCCGAAAAACAGAGAGCCCGCGGTGCCGCCCCGCGCGCCACGGCCGCGGCCGACCGCCTCCCGCCCGGACAGACCCTCACCAGCGGCTTCCCGGTGCTCGACCTCGGCGTGAAGCCGGAGATTTCCCTCGAACGCTGGACGCTCACGCTCGACGGCGCGGTGGAAAAGCCGGCGGTGCTGGATTGGGCGCAGTTCAACGCCCTACCGCAGGTGGAGGATGTCAGCGATTTCCACTGCGTCACGAGCTGGAGCAAATTCGCCTGCCGGTGGGGCGGCGTGGCCTTCACGACGTTGTGCGATCTCGTGCAGCCGAAGCCGGAAGCCACGCACGTCTATTTCACGAGCTACGACGGCTATTCCACCAACGTGTCGCTCGAGAAATGCCTCGACGGCGACGTGCTCGTCGCCGTGCGGTTCGAGGGGCAGCCGCTGAGCCGTGAACACGGCGGGCCGGCCCGCGTGATCATCCCCAAGCTCTACGCCTGGAAGGGCGCCAAGTTCGTGCAGGGCATTTCCTTCCTCGATCGGGACAAGCTCGGCTTCTGGGAAGTGCGCGGATACAGCAACAGCGCGGATCCGTGGAAGGAAGAGCGCTACGCGTAACTGCCAGCGCGGCAGCGGCGCCCCGCCGCGGGAGAATCGAAGCTCGCCGCTGGCCCGTCCGCTGTCCCCGCTGCCCGGCGCGGTGCTGGGCCGATGGCTGCCAGGCCGGCGCGCCCATCTCGCTGCTGGCGGGCGAATAGCAGCTCCTCGCCAGGGTCCGGGGCAACCCGCCCGTGCGCAATCTTGTCCATTGCGGGGGCTGGCTCGGGATGTGCTCCGTCACAAGGCGCCACCACATCCACCAGTCCTCATGAAGGCCGTTCTCGACAGCCACAAGCTGCTCGCATTTGTCACGCTTGCGCGCTGTGGCAGCTTCACCCAGACGGCGCGGGAGCTCTTCCTGACGCAGTCGGCGGTGAGCCATGCCATCAAGTCGCTGGAGCAGGATCTGGCCTGCCGGCTGTTTGACCGACTGGGCCGCCGGGCGCGGCTGACTGGCGCCGGCGAGCGGCTGCTGGCTCACGCGCAGCGCATCCTCGACGAAATGCAGAGCGCGCGGGCCGATGTCGAAGCGTCCGACCAGGCGGGCGTGTCCCGTCGCCTGGGTGCGCTGCAGGAATTGGCCGGCGGTTGAGGCGCACCGGCCTGGTGCAAGCCACGCGAGGCCCGGGCGCCGGGTGTCTGTCGGCCGGCAGTTCCGCCGCGGGCCTTTCGCGCCAAGAGAGCGGCGGCACGGGGCTTTCTTCCGGAGAGGGGATCCGATATGATGCCACCCCATGCAGCGGACCTCCTGGTTTCGCGGGGTCACGCGTTACCAATGGCTCGTCCTGCTGGTCGCGTGGCTCGGCTGGGTGTTCGACTCGATGGACGCCACGATCTACGCGCTCGTCCTTCAGCCGGCCCTGCACGACCTGCTGCGCACGCCCGGCGCCGGCGACGTCTCCGCCGAGGCGATCGGCTGGTACGGCGGCATCATCTTCGCCATCTTCCTGGCGGGGTGGGCGGTGGGCGGCATGCTCTTCGGCGTTCTCGCCGACCGATTCGGCCGCACCCGGTCGCTCATTTTCACGATTCTGATCTACGCCCTGTTCACGGGCATGGCGGCCCTGTCAGGCACGTGGTGGCAGCTGGCCCTGTACCGCTTCCTCACCGCGTTGGGCATCGGCGGGGAATGGGCCGCCGGAGCGGCCCTCGTGGCGGAGGTCTGGCCGGAGGAAAAGCGCGCCCAGGCGGCGGGTGTCCTGCAATCCGCCTGGGCCGCGGGGTTCCTGATTGCCGCGCTCGTGAACCTGCTGATGCGGAACTGCGGCTGGCGGCCGTTCTTTGTCGTTGGGGTGGCGCCGGCGGTGATCGCCGTGCTCGTGCGGTGGTGGGTCCGGGAGCCTGAGCGGTGGCAGCTCGCGCACGAGCAGGAACGCCAGGCCGGGGCCAAGCGGCCGGCCCGGCTGGCCGAACTCTTCCTGCCGCGGTACCGGCGCGCCACGCTCGTCGGCTCCGGGCTGGCGTTTGTCGCCGTGTTCGGCCTCTGGGGCGCGACCAACTGGACGCCGACGCTCGTCCGGGCGCTGCCGGACTTGCAAGGCCTGCTCCCAGCCGTTGTCACCAGCTACGTCAGCTATGCCACCATGGCCCTCAACGTCGGCGCGCTCGCCGGGTACCTCGCCTTCGGTCCGCTCGCCGACCGCTGGGGGCGACGCCCGGTGTTTGCCTTCATGTGCGTCGGCAGCATGGCGATGCTGCCGCTCACCTTTCTCATGCCGCGTTCCTACCCGCACGTCCTGCTTCTGCTCCCGCTGCTCGGGTTCTTCAACAACGGCATTTTCGGCGGCTTTCCCATCTACCTGCCCGAACTCTATCCGACGCGAATTCGGGCGACCGGCGCGGGCTTTTGTTTCAATGCCGGCCGGGTGTTCGCGGCGGCCGGACCTCTCCTGCTGGGTGCGCTCGTCAGCGCGCTTGGAACCTTCGGCCGCGCCGCGAGCGCGATTGGCGCAATCTACCTCGCCGGGCTCCTGATCCTGCTGTTCGCGGAAGAGACGAAAGGGCGAGCCCTGCCCGAATGAAGGCAGCGGCGTGCCGCGAGAAACCGATCTGCGGTCGGGCGGACGGAGCGGCTCTCCCAGCGCCGCCCCCGATCAGCACCGGTCCGCTTCAGCTCACGCTTGCGCGCTGATAGCGGGCAAAGCCCAGCATCGCTACCACCCCAAGCAGCACCAGCGCGGCGGTCACGGCGCCATCCGGAACCGCGAGAAACCCGCGGATTTCACCGCTGGGAAACGCCGTCGAGTGAATGTTGAGGTAAGCCTTGCCATCGAACATCGCCTGAATCAGCGCCGCTTCAGCATTCGCGACGCTGCCCTGCGCCGTGACGTACGCCGGGTTGAAGCTCGAGGCGAGGGTCAGGTCCAGGACACTAGAGTAGGTGCCGGAGGTAACCCCGGTGGGAAAGCCGGAAAACGTCGGCGTGGTCGTGGCAACCCCCGCCGTCCCTGTGCCCGGCGATGCCGTCGCCGCGTGAATGTGCGACGCCGTATCGTTGGCAGTCAGCCCCGAGAAAGTGACGTTCACCGACAGGGTATGCGCCACACTATCGTAGACGACATCGGCAAATCCCGTCCCGGGGGACGAATTGGACGGAGATTCGTTCGGACCCGAAAGAATCGCCTCGAAGTCGGTTATCGTGGCGTGCGCCAACCCGCAGAGTGAGAGTGAAGCAAGCACACCCAAGATTCTGAAGCCGAGTTTTATCATGATGGATTGAGGGAGTAAGCGGTTGAAGTTTTTGGACTTCGGCGAAAAGGCCGCACAAATCATGCCGCTGCGGGGACCGGCGTGGGAGATTCTTGTTTAAGACACTGATTATTATCGCATTCCGCCCAATCACCATTGCTGAAACAGTGGTCTTCCGCGGTCTGCCTTCGTCGGAATTCCCGACAACCGGAGGTTCATCAAGATAGTTCAGACATCTTAATAATCTGCATAACATTGATGAATAGACGATTTCATCATTTCTTCGATGCCTTTGGGAGTCTGTAAGCCGTGCCGACGGCATTCCGCGCGCTCGCGCCACCTTCTGGCGTTGGCGCCTGCGTTTGGAGAATCAACTCCATCGATGCGCCATTCCGCAGGGCGGCTTGGCGTGTCGCCGATAACCAATGCGCCGGCCAGCGGCCACGCAGCGGCGGCCGACAGAGAATCGGCGGTCTCCTCGAACGGGCTGAAAGCCCGTTATCCCTCGTGAATCTGACCGTAGGGAATCGAAATCACTCACGCCGCCGTGTCGGTGGACTATCGCGGCGGCCGGTAACCGAGTCTGCCGGCTTGTTTCATCGCTTTGAGGCCTTCTTCAAACGTCAGCAACGGAGTGGTCTTGCCGGACCCGACCGCGCCGCCGCCCGCCACGGCCACCGCGAACGACGCCGCGCTGACATGGTTGGGCAGCTTGCAGATGACGACATAGTCGTATTCCCCGAAACTGAGCCAGCCGCCTTCAACGCTGCCACCCAGCTTTTTGATTACGCCCTGGATCGCTTTGACGCGATGCTGGGGTTTCCTGATCATGCCCGCCCAAGCGGCCGGGGTATAGGAGCCTTGAAACATGTAATATGACATTGGCAGAGTTCCTTTCTTGGTTCTGCGGGGTTGGGGTGGAGGTAACTGACAGACGAACGCAACGTAACCACGACCACTTCATTTTGCGAATCGCCGTGGCACGAAACCGCCTGTCCCGGTCGCGGCGCGGACCCGGGAATCCTCAGGCCTCCGCGCAAACCCGGCGGTACAGCTCCTCGTAGAGGGGAACGACGACCTCGGCGGAAAAATGCGCCCGGGCGCGCTGGCGCGCGGCCGCGCCCAGTTCCGCGCGGCGCGCCGGATCCTGAATCAGCGATTCGACCGCCCGGGCCAGCGCGTCCGCGTCGCCGGTTCCGACCAGCAGGCCGGTCTTGCCCGCAACCATGACCTCGGGGATGCCGCCCACCGCCCGCGCCACGCTCGGGCAGCCGAAGCACATCGCCTCAAGCAGGCTCAGGCAGAAGCTCTCCAAGTCCGACGGGAAAAGTCCGATATCGGCAACCTGCAGGTAGTCCTCGATGTCGACGACCCTCTCGCGCACGACCACCCGGTCCTCCAGGCCAAGGCGATGCACGGTGTCCCGGTACGGCGCGAAATCACCGCCGGCGAGGATGACCAGCTTGAACGAGTTCCGCGGTCGAATGCGGGCCGCGGTCTCCAGCAGCAGGTCGATTCGTTTGATGGGGCGGAGATTCGACGCGTGCAGCACCACCGCCTCGCGGTCCACGCCGAGGTCGCGTTTCACCGCCTCGCGGGTGCGCCGCGGCGGGCGCGGCGCAAAGAAATTGGGAATGACCTCGATCGGGCGGTCGACCGCCAGCACCCGGCGGCTCTCCGCCTCGAGGTAGGTCGAGACGGCGGTGATTGCATCCGAACGCATCAGGGCGTGGCGGATGGCCGGAGCGTAGCCGGGATCCCGCCCGAGGAGCGTCGTGTCCGTGCCGTGCAGCGTGGTGACCACCCGCGGGGGCCGCGCCGGCGCCAGCATGGACTGCGCGAGGATCGCGGCGGTCGCATGGGGGACCGCATAATGGACGTGCAGCACATCGAGCCCGTGGTCGCGGCTCACCTCCGCCATCTTCACCGAGAGCGGCAGGGTATAATCCGGGTATTTGAAGAGGTCGTAGGTGTTGATCTGGACGGGGTGAAAGGTCGCGTTCGGCTGATTGGCCGGCAGGCGGAAGGGCTGCTCGTAGCTGATGAAGTGCACCTGGTGGCCGCGTTTGGCCAGTTCCTCACCCAACTCCGACGCCATGATGCCGCTGCCGCCGACGGTCGGATAGCAGGTGATGCCGATCTTGAGTGGCCGCCCTTGGTCCATGCTAGAGATGGCGCGCCGCGCGCCCCAGGGCCGCGAGCGAGGAGAACACAAGCGGGTCGTTCGGATACAACGCCAGCGCCATCCCCACGCCCGCGCGCTCGCCCAGCACCCGGGCGCGAGCCTCCTGGAATTCCACGTAAGGGCGGGTCCGCGCCTGCGAGGCGTGCGCCGCCATCGCCGCCCGCCAGGCGCGCCGGATTGCGGAAGCGGAAATGTCGATCAGCACCGGCGCCACTCCGGGTGGTTCGCCCTCCACCGTGATGGCATAGAAGAGCAGCTGGTCGATGGCGTGCGCGGGCCAGCGGCGGAGCGCCCGCACGCCGCCATACCGCGCGAGCCGCGCCGCGTCGCGCACCATCCGGCCGAGGGCCGCATGATCCGGGTGCTGGTTCTCCACCGGCGTGGGCGCCAGCACGACCGGGGCGCGCACCCGGCGGATGATGCCCGCCAGCACCATCACGTGCGCGCGCCGCACTTCAATCCCCGCGTCGCCACCCAGGTTCAGGAATTCGAGCGTTGCCCCGAGCAGTTTCGCCGCCCGCCGCGCCTCCGCGCTGCGTTGCGCCGCGGTGCCGTGCGTGCCCGCCTCGCCGCGCGAACAGACCACGCAGTGCGCGCCCCGGCCGGCCTGCGTTTCGCGCGCGATCACTCCGCCGCACCCGAACTCAATGTCGTCGGGATGGGCGCCCAAGGCGAGGATCAACGGCGGTTCAAGCCGGGATGTCCGTGTAAGCCTCATCGGACCGATCGATCGGATCGCGTTTGACGAACGTGATCTCCGGGGCGTCCTCCTGGCGGAGATACTCCTGCTCGCTGGCCCCGGCGACATAATGGGTGCAATGCACGACCGACTGCATCCAGCGCAGCCGGGTGTCGCGGGCCGGGCTCACTTGCTCCGGAGTGAAGGAGGACACGGGCAGAGTCAGATAGGAATCTCCACCTTCATGCAACCGGAGCAGGCCGTCAAGGAACCGGGCGCGCACGATTTCCCCCTGGTACGGCACCTCCACGAAGAAATCCGGCACCGCGCAGGCGGCCCGGCGCACCCTCGGGTCGCTGGAGCGGACCAGTTCGACGCCGTCGAGCAGGCCCATGCCGCGGTACATCTCGAGGCAGAAGTCTGCGACGTTGCCCGCCGCGACCCGCCGGAACACCTCCACCCAGCGCGCGGCGACAAACGCCGGCAGCTGCCGGGTGAGATTCTCGCGCCAGCCCGCCGGCACCCGTTTGAGGTAGAGCGGCGAGTACTTGCGTTGCAGCCGGTTCTCGAACGCGAAATTGATCGTCCACGGCGCGCCGGACTTGCGGTGATGCAGGCAGGTCTGGGTCTCCCGCGGGTCATGATCGCTGTCGTGATAAAAGAACACGATCCGGCCGCCGATCTCCGCCTGCAGGCGCCGCGCCGTGGTCATCTTGGCGTAGAGAAACCGGCGCGGAAAGAATCCGCACGGCTGCTGGCCGAAACCGATGACCGGACTCGCCGTCATGCCGGCGCGGCCCTCCCCCCGAGGCGGCCGGGCGGCTTCATGGCGCGGGGATCAACCCGGCGCGATCGCGCGCCCCCAGCGCGGCGTGCAGCCCGAGGCTGAAGCCCACGCACGCCGCGCAGCCGATGAGGTTGTACCACAGGAAGCTGATGCTCAGGGTGACATAAAGCGCGATGACCAGCGCCTGCGCCGCCAGCGCGCCCGCAAACACCGCCGTGCCGCCGACCCGCTTCAGGAAGAACGCCACGAGGAAGAGCCCCAGCACCACGCCGTAGAAGATCGAGCCCAGAATGTTCACGGCCTGGATGAGGTTCTCGACGAGATTCGCGAACAGCGCGAACGCAATCGCCATCAGCCCCCAGAAGACCGTGAACCACCGCGACGCGGCGACATAGTGGGCATCCGTCGCCTCGCGCCGGAGGTGCCGGTAGAGGTCGACCGTCGTCGTCGTGCCCAGGGCGTTGAGTTCCCCCGCCTTCGAGGACAGCGTCGCGGCGAAAAACACGGTGACCAGCAGGCCGATGATCCCGTGCGGCAGATGATCGAGAATGAAGGTGATGAATACGTAGTCGCCGTCGTTCGTCTGGGTGTGTGGGTCGGCGGCATGCAGCGCCGCCTGCGTTGCGCTCCGGGCCGCATTGCCGCGCTCGTAGTCCGCCAGCGCCGCGGCACACGCGGCGTCCGCGGCGGCCCGGTCGCCCGCGTGCCGGGCGGCGAGCCACGCCTGGAGCTGCTGGCGCTGGCTGGCGTGCGCGGCGGCAAATTCGCCTTCCAGGGCGTGCAGCCGCCCGCCCCCGCTCCCCTCCGCCTGGCGCTGCCACGCCGCCTGATTGAAGAACACCGGCGGCCGCTCGAATTGATAGAAGACGAAGATCAGCGCGCCCAGCAGCAGAATGGAAAACTGCATGGGAATCTTGCAGACCCCGTTGAACATCAAGCCGAGCCGGCTCTCGCGCAGTGACGAACCGGCGAGGTACCGCTGCACCTGCGTCTGGTCCGTCCCGAAATACGACAGCGCCAGGAACATCCCGCCGAGCACCCCCGACCAGAGGGTGTAGCGCCGGTCGAGATCGAGGGAAAAGTCGACCGCCTCGAGTTTGTGGAACTTGCCCGCCAGCGCCAGCGCGTCGCCGAAGCCGAGCCCGGGAGGCAGCTTGGCGAGCAGGACGAAGAACGCGGTGACCATCCCCGCAAAGATGATTCCGAGTTGGTACTTCTGCGTCAGGTTGACCGCGTCGCTGCCCCCCGCCGCGGTATAGATCACCACCAGCAGCCCGCTGGCCACGATGGTCAGATCGAGCCGCCAGCCCATCATCGTGGACAGCACAATGGCGGGCGCGTAGATCGTGATGCCGGCACCCAGGCCGCGCTGCACCAAAAACAGGGCCGTGCCCAGCAGCCGCGTCTTTCCGTCAAAACGACGGCCGAGGTATTCGTAGGCGGTGTAGACCTTCAGCCGCCGGTAGATCGGCAGGAAGAAGGCCGCAATGATGATCAGCGCCAGGGGCGCGCCGAAATAGTTTTGCACAAAACCGACCCCATCCTGGTAGCCCTGGCCGGGGATCGAGAGAAAGGTGACCGCGCTGGCCTGCGTCGCCATCACCGACAGGCCGACCGTCCCCCACCGCGTCTCGCCGGCGCCCTTGACGTAGGCCGTCAGATTGCGGCGCCCGCGCGTCTGCCACATCCCGTACCCGGCAATGCCCAGCAGGGTGCCGAAGAGCACGAGGTAATCGAGCAGGTTCATCGCGAAAACAGCCACGTGAACCACGCGAGCAGCGCCACGTAGGCGGCAAAGCAGCCGAAAACGACCGCGTAGACCGCGCGCCACGTTCGCAACCCCGGCAGCCCGGGCCCGCCGGGCTCAACCGCGTCCCGGCCTGCGCCTGGCGGCGGGGAGAACTCGGGCGCGGGGGGCGGTTTCATGGGCGGGGATGGAGACGCGTCTGGCCAGCGCGCCGTTTCGATTCCGGCGCAACGGCAGGCGCCGGGTCAAGGATAACCCGCGGCCGGCCGCACGCCGGCGCCGCGGGAGGCCTTCACTTCCCGAGCGACACGAGGTTGGCCAGGAGTCGGTACGCGCCGGGGACGCCGGCCGGCAGCTGGCGGAAGAAGGCCAGTCCGGTGTAGACAAAATACCCCCGACCACAATGTGCGACGAGCAGGCTGCCCTGCTTCGGCGGCTCCCCGGGATCGTTGCACGCCAGGATCGGCGTGAAGTGTTCGTCCCACTGGCTGGCAAAGTACAATCCGCGCTCCTGCACCCAGCCCTCGAAGTCGGCGCTCGTAATCTTGTTCGGGGTGTTCAGGACCGGATGGTCCGGCGCCAGCAAGGTCATCGGGGCGCGCTCGTCGGTCACCCGTTCGTTCGCGATCTTCAGATCGAAGGGCGCGAGCTTCGTCGCTGCCAGTCCGTTCGGGTTGTTGTACTGCACGATGACCGTGCCGCCCGCCTCGGCGAAGGCGACCAGCGCGGGCAGCTGCGGCGCGAGATCCGTGCGGACGTTGAACGCGCGAATCCCGATCACGACGGCGTCCAGGCCGCTCAACCGCTGCGGGTCGAGCTCGGCCCCGGTCAGGCGGGTGACCGTGCAGCCCATCTCCTCGAGGCTTTCGGCCACGTTGTCCCCGGCGCCGGGAACATAGCCGATCTGGCGGCCGCGAATCGCCAGCGCGAGGTCCACCACCTTGAGGTGCGCGGGCGGCTGAAGCAGTTGCACCGGAATGTGGGCATAGCGAATCTCTACCCGCCGGGCGGCGTAGCGCCGGCCGCCGATTTCGACCTCGGCCGCAATATCCGCCGTGCCCGCCTGCGCCGGGGCCGTGACCTGGAACTTGCAGCGCACGCGGTCCCCGACTGCGGCCAGGTGAAAGGATTGCGTCGCCGGGGCGACCGTCCAGCCGGCGGGCATCACCAGTCGCGCCGCCCCGGCCACTCCCGCCCGGTGGGCGGTGATTTCCAATTCCGCCGGGCGGACCGCGCCCGCCGTGAACAGCTCGACCTCCGAACCAAAGCGGAGGGAAACCGGCGCCACCACCTCCAGCCGGCGGAGGTTCTCACCGGTCGCGCCGTCCGCGCCCACCTGGACCGGCTCGTCCGCGACCACCAGGGTCTGGCCGCCGACCTCGAAAACGTCCTCGACCGGAAATGCGGGCGGGTTCTCCGGCCGGCCGATCAGCGCCGGATCATCGACCCGGAAAACTCCCACCGTGCCCTCGGCGCGGAGCCAGTACGGCTGGCTCAGCGGGGCCTCGGCGGGGAGCGTTTCAGTGTCATCGCGCGCGACCGGCTCCTGGGGCCGCAAATCCAGCGCGAACGTGGTTTCACGGCCGATCCCCGGATATCGCAGGCCGACCCAGCGCACGGGAACCGTGTCGGCCGCCACCGTGGCGGTGTGGTGCAGGTGCAGGGTTTCGCCCGGCGCCACCTCGGCATCGGGCACCACGGTTCTGACCGTCAAACCGAGGCACGCCTGCACCATGCGATCGAGGGCGCGGCGTTTCTCCGCCACCACCGGGTCGGCCGGCAGCGCCGCGAGCTGGCGGCGCAGCGCCAGCAGCGCCGGCAGGCTGGCGGCCGGGGCCTGCGGGTTGAACTGCGCGATGACGTCGCCCGCGAGCCGGCCGATGTCCGCGCCGCCCGGAAAGCGGCCCCAACTCGTGTCGATCCCGTCCATGATGTCGGCGGTCGGCGCGTCGCCGGCGAGCAGGATGAACGTCTCCGGCCGCGGCCCGTCGCCCGGGCGGTTGGAGAATCCGCCGAGCCCCTGCGTTTTGTGCATGCCGCGGCTGCGATTCGCGATCGTGCCGAACGGTTCGCCGGTCACCGGGTCGCTGCCGGAAATGTCGATCTTCACCGTGGGCCCCGTCAGCGCGGGCGGACCGCCGCCAAAGCTGAAGACGTTCCAAAGCACGCGCCGGGCCTGCCACGGGGCCAGGCCCGCGCGGATCTGCTCGGGGAACGCGGCGGGATCGCCCGCCCGCTTGAAGGCCTCGACGGCCAGGATCGCCGACGCCGTGTGGTGCCCATGTCCGCCGCTGCCCGGCGGAATGGGAAACCGCGTGACGATCACATCGGGGCGGAACGTGCGGATGACGCGCACGATGTCGGCCAGCACCTGCTGCTCGTCCCAGATGCCGAGCGTTTCCTGGTAACTCTTCGAGAACCCGAAGTCGATGGCGCGGGTGAAGAACTGGCGGCCGCCGTCGATGCGGCGCGCGGCGAGCAGTTCCTGCGTGCGGATGACCCCGAGTTCCTCCCCCAGTTCGGGGCCGAGCACGTTTTGTCCGCCGTCGCCCCGGGTTAAACTAAGGTAGGCCGTGCGATACTGGCGCCCCCGCGAAAAATAGGCGATGAGCTGGGTGTTCTCGTCGTCAGGGTGGGCCGCGACGTACAACACGCGGCCCATTTCCCTAAAACCCCGCAGATCCTGGAGAATGGCCGCGGCCGGCTCCGGCGCGGGCGCGGCCCACGCGACGGCGCTGCCGACAGCGAGGCCGGCAAGCCGGACAAGCCATCGGCCCGGCCGCGGAGTCCGCGGCGCCGCGGGCGAACAGAACGCGGCCGGCCTCATCAATGCAGGCTCGCGATCAGCGCCTCATTCAGGCGGGTGTATTCTTCCTTGGCCGGACCGTTGTCCTTGGCGGCGAGTTCGATCGAATGCCGCGCCGCGGCGATGGCCCCGTCCTTGTCACCCATCTTGGCGAGGATCCTGGCCTTGTGGTAAACGAGATAGTAGGCATCCGGCTGCGCCGCGATGGCGGCGTCCATCCAGGCGGCGGCCTTCTTCAGATCGAGGTCGTGATCGCGATAGAACATCGCTGCCTGCGCAAACGGCTTCTTCTCGGCATTCGAGGCCATCACGGCCTCGATCTGCGCCGCCAGCTTGCTCGTGATGTCGAACTCGAGCTTCACCGGCACGCGCGTTTTCTCCCAGACGAAGTTGAGCGTGGCCGAATCGTCCCGGATGTCGTTGATCCCGATGGTGAACGTCTCCATCGCATCCGCAAGCGCCACGGGCGTGGCCTTCACGCGGAGGGTGTCGTTCTCCGCCTTGTAGGCGTAGGCCCCCCATTGCTTGCCGGCCTTCTGCAGGATCACGGTCCACTCGTCCTTTGCCGGGATGGTGAAGAGTTCATAGGTGCCCGCGTCGAGCGCGCTTCCCTGGAATTTCACCGGTGTACTGAAGGTGATCCGGGTGGCGCTGTTGGCACCCGTGCGCCAGACCTCGCCGTAGGGCACGAGTCCGCCGAAGATGGCGCGGCCCTTCACGCCGGGTCGCGAGTAAACGATCTCGATGTCGGTCAGACCCACGTGCTGCTTGAGCGTGCAGGTCGGGCTGGCCTGGGGAAACTGGATTTGGGGCGCCTGGGCGAACAGACCGGTCGCGAGCACCGATCCGGCGAGAAACGGCAGGGAGGAGCGAAGGATGCGGATATTCATGGAGACGGTTGATGACCGACAGTTTAACACGGGTATGCAGAAAACCGACAAATGAAAGCGCGGAAATGCCTGTGCCGGCTTGGGGCGCCCGGGCGGCGGGCAGCCGCGCGGCCCGGCGTTATTTCGGGACGGTGAAAGCCACGGAGAACTGCAGGTTCTCCCACATGATCTTCAGCACGCCGCCCCCGGCCGGGTTGTTCTCGATGGCCAGGGTGAGTTGATCGACCGGCTTCTCGAGCGTGCCTTTCTCCGCGTTCACCCGCGCCAGGTCGTGCGTTTCATCAACGGGGATGCCCCACTTCCCCAAATTGGTGCTGAACGCCAGCTGCGAGGGTCCGCTTTCGTTGGGCACAAAGTAGAGCGTGTAGGCGCCGGCGGGAATCGTGGTGGCGCCGATCGCGAGGGGGCGCTGGGTGAGGAGGAGTGTGGCCTCATCGGCGCCCAGGCGCCACGCCTTGCCGAAGGGCACCAGTCCGCCCCAGATCTTGCGCGGCTCGCCCGTCATCGGATCTTTGGTGTAGGGGCGTCCGTAGGTGATCGTGACGCGGTCGCCGGCGCGCCGGTCGCCGATCACGGTGCTGATCGTTTCGTGCGGGCTGATGCGTCTCTGCTGGGCGGACAGCGGCAGGGCGCCAATGCAAGCGGCCGCAACGAGCAGGAGGGCGGATCTGGATGGAGGCATGGTGTCTTCGGCCGGTTGACCCGGCGGCATTCAATCTCTGCGGTGAAATGAGGAAGCCCGGCGAACCGCCGGTTGTTGTCCTTTGAAGAGGCGAAACGCACAAAGTCAAGAAGGCGCCTGCCAGGACGCAGCCGGTCGTGCGCCTCCCGCCCCGAGGCGAAGTGGCGTCTTTCCGCCGCGCCCGCTGCGGTCATAGCGGCGCAGCCTCATTGGGTGGAACCCGCCTTCCGGGCGGGTTGGCGCTTCTGACCATTGTCAGCCCGCCGGGACGGCGGGCTCCACCGTTCGGCGCATCCGCCGCGCAAGGCGATGCGCGGTTCGGCAACATGGACCCCGATAGATTCACGGTTGCGCCGGGTAGGCACCGGGGGTGCGGGCCTCCGCTTCGGTCCAGCCGAGCAGCTGCGCGATCTCCGCGGGAAGCGGCACCGCGGCCGCCGCTCCCGGCAGCGGCCGAATCAGCTCGTAGCGACCCAGCTCCGGACCCTTGAAGACGGAGCCGGGATAGCCGGCCCAGTATTCGCTGTGTGCCTCGAATTCCGGACGGAGCTTCCGCAGGTCGTCGAGCGTGGCGCACTCGACCATGCAGTTCTCCCCCGCCGCCGGGCCCCACACGAGCAGCGGGCTCGCTTCCGGCGGGCCCGCCGCCCCGGCGCGGCGCACATAAACGTTGCCGTCGAGCTGCGCGATCTGCGGCCGGGTGAGTTTCCCGCACAGCGCCTTCGCCTGTTCGACGCGCAGCAGGGGTTTGTGGAACCACGCCTCCGCCGTCAGCAGGTTGCCCACGAAGACGTGCCCCTCGCGCTGGTCGACCGCCGGTCCCGTGCTCGGATGCCAGCCGAAGTGATCGCCGACCGCGCTTCGCTCCGTGCGTTCGATGGAGGCCACCGTGTTGACCAGCGTATTGTGAAAGATCCGGACGTTGGAGCTGTTGAGCACGCGGATGCCCTTGTCGCATCCGACAAACACATTGCCGGCGCAGATCGCCCCCTTGGAGATCTCGAAGAAGAACCCGTCGATGGCACCCTCGACCCAGTTGTCGACGAACACACCATCGACGTTGCCGACGTCGTACCAGATGCCGTTCGAATGCGGCAGATCGGTGACGAGATTGTCGCGGCAGGTGACGCGGTAGCTCTGGTCGAAGATCTTCACCGCCGCGGGATAGTAGCCGGTGATCTCCTGAATGTTGTTCCGCCGGAAGATGTTTTTCTCCAGCAGACAGTCGGACGACCCGATGATGTAGATGCCCTCCGTGCGCGTGTCGCTCACGAGGCAATGCCGGATGGTCAGCCGGTCGCCGCGAAAATAGCCGGCCACGCGGGAGCAAAAGGTGATCGTCACGTTTTCCAGTGTCGTGCCGACGACCTCCTTGCCATACGTGGCGGGGTCGGAGAGTCCCTCGGGCTCCCGGCCCTCGATCTCGAGCGCCCGGTAGGCGTACTGGGTGAAAGTGAGGCCGCGGATCACCGGTCCCTTGCCGTCCGAAGTCTTGCCGTGGCACGGGCCGGTCGTCCGGGTGAGGGCGTTGTCGAAGGCGGTGATTTCAACCAGCCGGTTCGCCGGGTCCACGCCGAGGTAGACCTGGCCGGCCTCGTAATCGATGTAGTACGAATGCGCGTCGATCTCGCCCTCCCAGCCGACCGCCTTGAGCAGCTCCCCGTCGACGAAGACCATGTCGTTGTTGAAGCGCCAGGGCGGTGTCTTGCGGCCCTCGCGCTCGCGCCGCCACCAGTCCTGCGCCTTCGAGGGAAACAGGTGCGGCCAGGCGGTGCGCCACAGTCCGTTGCCCTGGGCCACCCATTTTGTCGCCACCTGCGTTCCCTTCAGCACCGGCTGCTCGTCGGCATAGGGCTGCAGCGTGATCGCCTGATTCAGCTTGAGGTCACCGGTGCGATAGACGCCTCCGCGCAGGATGATCGCGTCGCCGGTGACCACGCGCGTGATGGCCGCTTCCAGCGTGGTGGGCGCGGCCAGGGTCGTGCCCGCGGCCTCGGCCGTCCCGTCGGGCGCGACGTAGTAGACGTGCGCGGCGGCCTTGGGCACCTCGTAGCGCTGCGCGATCGGGCCGTAGGGACCGCCGGAGGGCTGGGCGCGGCCGCACAACGGCGCGAGGAACAAGCAGAGCAGGAAGCGGCTGGGAACGGAACGGTGCGAGAGAGACTCGAGGGAAGGGCGCGGAATCATGGAGGCGACTCTTGGAGAAACGACCGACGAGAGCAACGCCGGGCGGGTGGTTGCGGGATTTCTCTCATGGGCCGGACAGTCGCGCCAATCCGGATGCCGCACTAACACTAGCCTGCATCGGTCAACCGCTGCTCCCCCGACGAGTGGGGGCAGGTTGGGCCGAGTCGGCCGCCGAAGCTTCGGTGAAGGCAGGCAGGCCCCGATGGTCTTTCGGCTGTAGGGCCGGACCTTGGTCCGCGCCGTTCGAGCACTGCAGGGCGGGACCTCGGTCCGTGCCCGCCGTAACCGAATGGAGGGCGCTGCGCCGTCAGAGGCGTTCACGCATTTGGCGGTGCGTGCAGCGCGCGCCGCCCTCCAGGTCCGGACCGTCCCAGAAACGACTCAGACATCGGCGCTGCGCGGTGGCGCCCGATGCCGGCGGTTCATCCCGGCGGCCGGACGGCCCGGCCGAAATCTTTCTTGCGCGGGCGGGGGCGGGCGTTACTCCTGTCCGTTCGCTTCGCGCCCAGGTGGTGGAATTGGCAGACACGCAGGTCTCAGAAGCCTGTGCTTAACCGCATGGGGGTTCGAGTCCCCCCCTGGGCACCATTTCGGGTCTACACCAAAGATCGGGGAGGGGGCTGGTTGAGCGTTGAGGCCCCGGGGCTGAGGCGGGTTCGCGGCACCGCATCTGCCCACGGCACAGATTTGGAGCCGAGGGAACTCCCCCGCGCATCCGGCGCAGTACCCGAAAGACTGTGGCCGCCTTGCGCCGGTCGGGCATTGAGCGAACGTTGCGCCGCCCCCACGAACCTTCCGGCATCCGCCTGCAACTGTCGCCCCGCAAACGTGTCCATCCGGCAATGTCTGGCTCCCCGCCACAGGGCGTTCGCGTCGACCGTCGATTCGCGTCGGAAATTCCCGGCGCGGCGGCGCTCGCGCTCGCGATCACCGTCCTGGCCGCGCAGGCCACCGCCCAGATCACCCGCGTGGCGAACTCCTCGCTGACGCTGCCGCAAAACCCGCAGACGTTCGGCTTCCAGGCTCAAGACGCGTTCGCCGGCATCACCTTTGACCAGCCACTGGGCCTCGCCACTCCCCCCGGGGAAACCACCCGCCTGTTTGTCGTCGAAAAGCCTGGTCGCATCCAGGTCATCAGTGCCCTGGATTCAACCCCGGCCAAACAGCTCTTCCTGGACCTGACCTCGCGCGTCCTGGTCGACCCCACCACCGAGGAGGGCCTGCTCGGACTCGCCTTCCACCCGGATTTCGCGCGCAACGGCTACTTCTACGTCTTCTACACAACGACGGCCACCACGGCCGCAGGCGCCGGCCGGCACGACCGGCTGTCCCGGTTCACCGCCCTGTCTCCGCCCGCGACCAACGCCGACATTCTCGCCACCGAGGTGCCCCTGATCTCCCAGTACGACGAGGCCAGCAACCACAACGGCGGCGACCTTCACTTCGGCCCGGACGGCTATCTGTACGTGGGACTGGGCGACGAAGGGGGCGGCAACGACCAGTTTGGCAACAGCCAGCGCATCGACCACGACTTCTTCTCGGGCTTGCTGCGGATCGACGTCGACCAGCGCCCCGGCAACCTCGTGCCCAACGCCCAGGCGGCGGTCCATCCCGGCACCTATCTCGTCCCGGCCGACAATCCGTTCGTCGGCGCCACCACGTTCAACGGCCTCACCGTGAATCCGGCCGCGGTCCGCACCGAGTTCTGGGCGGTGGGCCTGCGCAATCCGTGGCGCTTCTCGTTCGACGCGCCGACCGGCCGGCTCCTCGTCGGCGACGTCGGGCAAAGCGCCCGCGAGGAGGTCGACCTGATCACCCGTGGAGGGAACTACGGCTGGGCCTATCGCGAGGGGACCATCGCCGGCCCGAAGCCCAATCCGCCGCCCGGCGCCGCATTCATCGATCCGATCTGGGACGCCGACCGCGCGACCGCCAGCTCCATCACCGGCGGCGTCGTCGATCGCGGCAGCCGCATGGCCCAGCTCTTCGGACGATACGTCTTTGGCGACTACGGGACCGGTCACCTCTTCGCCATGAGCTTTCCGCCGACCGGCTCGGTGCAGGTGCAGCCGTTGCTCACGGACAGCTCCCCGGTGGGTTTTGGCGTCGACCCGCACAACGGCGACGTCCTCTACGCCAGCATCGGCACCGGCGCGATCCGGCGGCTGATGTACAACGCGACGCCCACCGGCACGCCGTTGCCCCCCACGCTCACGGCCACCGGCGCGTTCACCAACCTCGCCACCCTCACGCCGGCCGCGGGCATCGTCCCGTTCGAACCCAACGTCTCGTTCTGGTCCGACTACGCCGTGAAGCGCCGTTGGTTCAGCGTGCCGGCGCTCGCGGACAAGATCACGTTCGCCGCCGACGGCAACTGGACGTTTCCCGCCGGCACGGTCTGGGTGAAGCACTTCGATCTGGATCTCACGCGGGGCGATCCGGCGACGGCTCGCCGGCTGGAGACCCGGTTCCTGGTGAAGGTCCCCGACGGCGTGTACGGCGTGACCTATCGCTGGAACGCCGCGCAGACGGAAGCCACGCTGGTGCCGGAAGAGGGCGCCGACGAATCGATCACCATCAACGACGGGGGCACGATCCGCACCCAAATCTGGCACTACCCGAGCCGCGCCGAGTGCCTGCAATGTCATTCGGTGGTGACGGGAGGCGCGCTCGGATTCCGAACCGCCCAACTCAACCGCACCTTCGCCTACGATGCCGGGACGGCCAACCAGCTTACGGCCCTGGCCAACGCCGGGTACTTCACGACCGCGGGCGTCCCCGATCCCGCGACGCTGCGGGCGCTCGCGCCCGCCGGAGACACTTCCGCGACCCTGGAGCATCGCGCCCGCTCCTACCTGGCCGCCAACTGCGTCCAGTGCCACCAGCCCGGCGGCGCCGCCCTCGGCCTGTGGGATGCCCGCATCGAAACGCCGACGAGCAGCGCCGGCCTCATCGACGGTCCGCTCATCAATTCCGGCGGCGACCGGGCCAACCGCGTGATGGTGCCCGTCGATCCGGCGCACTCCATGCTGCTCACCCGGATCAGCACCCGCGGCGCCGGCCAGATGCCCCCGTTGGCGAGCAACGAACTGGACGCGGCTGACATCGCCCTCGTGACCGCATGGATCAATTCATTCGGTGCGCCCGTGATATCGGCCCAGCCCGCCAGCCCGACGGCGATGCCGGGGCAAAACGCAATATTCACCGTGATGGCGGCCGCGAATCCCGCGCCGACCTACCAATGGCAGCGCCGGGCGGCCGGCAGCGCGGTCTGGAGCGATCTGGCCGACGGCGCCGGTTTCAGCGGCAGCCGGACCGCCACCCTCACGGTAGTGGCAGTCACCGAGGCGATGAGCGGCGATGCGTTCCAATGCGTGATCGGCAACACCGGCGGCACCATCACCTCGGCCCCGGCCGTGCTGACGGTGCGCTCGCCCCTGACCTTCACCACCCTGGCCGGACTGGCCGGCAGCAGCGGCAGCGCCGACGGCCCCGGCACGAACGCCCGGTTCTCCGGCCCGATCGATCTGGCCGTGGATGGCGCCGGCACCATCTACGTCGCCGACACGAACAACCACATCATCCGGCGGATCACGCCAACTGGAGATGTGACCACGCTGGCCGGCACTGCCGGCAGCGCGGGCAGCGCCGACGGGACCGGCGCCGCCGCGCGATTCAGCCATCCCACTGGCATCACCGTGCGCGGTTCAGGCGATGTGTTTGTCGCCGACACCGACAATCACACGGTCCGGCGGATCACCGCCGCCGGTGTGGTCACCACCCTCGCCGGCCTGGCCGGCGTTGCCGGCAGTGGCGACGGCGCCGGCAGCGCGGCGCGGTTCCGGCAGCCCTGCGATGTCGCGGTGGACGCGGCTGGTATCGTCTATGTCGCTGACTCGGGCAACAACACCATCCGCATTGTCAACGCCGTCGGCCTGGTCAGCACCTTGGCCGGCCAGGCCGGCGGCAGCGGCGGCGCCGACGGCGTCGGGAGCGCAGCCCGCTTCTTCTTTCCGCAGGGGGTCGCGGCGGACGCCGCTGGGAACCTCTACGTTGCCGATTCAGGCAACAACACGATTCGCCGAATCACGCCGGCCGGAGTTGTCACCACCCTCGCCGGCGCCGCCGGCGCGAGCGGCGCCGACGACGGCAGCGGCGGCGCCGCCCGCTTCAATGATCCCGGCGATCTGACGGTGGACAGCACGGGCAACGTCTATGTTGTCGACACCGACAACGACGCGATTCGCAAGGTGTCGCCGCTCGGCGCAGTGACCACCGTGGCCGGGCTGCCCGGCGCCAGCGGCAGCGCGGACGGGAGCGGCGAACTCGCGCGGTTCAACCTTCCCTCGGGGATCACGGTGGACGGCGCGGGTACGCTCTATCTGGCCGACACCGGCAATCACACCATCCGCTTCACCGCGGGCGACCTCGCTCCGGCCATTCTGAGCCAGCCGCAAAGCCAGACCGTGATGGCCGGGGCGAACGTCATGTTTACGGTGACCGCGCAAGGCCGGCCCGCGCCCAATTACCAGTGGCGCTTCAACGGTGCAGCGATTAGCGGCGCCACCAGCACGAGCCTGAACGTTTCGAACGCGCAGATGGCCGACGCCGGCAACTACACGGTGACGGTGACCAACAGCGCCGGCAGCGTGACCAGTAGCACGGCGTCACTCACGGTGAACACCAGCGCGGCCTCGGGCGGCGGATCCGCCGGCGGCGGCGGTGGTGGTGGCGGCGGCGGTGCCGCGGGAGGGTGTTTCGTCGCGGCCCTGGCTCTTTTGTGCGCCGCGCGTCGGACGGCGCGAGCCTGAACGGTCCGGCGCGGTCAGCGGTCGGCGCGCCGGAATTCGGGCGGGGCATGCGTCCATCCCTGCTTCCGCCGAAGATCGACAAAGCGGCGGATTCCCGCCAGAAACTCTCCACCCCAGTCTGACCCCACCCGCCGCCCCGAGAACGGAGTCGATTCACGCCGACGCCGATCATCAGGTATGGTGGAATGGCCGCACCAATCCATGAGCCCGATTCAATCAGCAATCGCCCCACCGTTTCTGTTTCCGTCCTCGTCCACCGGTCGAGGTGCACCGTTCCCGGCCGTGATCGTTCGCGTGCCGATTGCGGCCTCGGACGGATCCCCCGTCGGGAATGAATCGAGAATCACGATGGCTCCCCGCCCGGTGTGGCGCTGCCCGGAGGAAACCCCATGATCATTGTCGAATCTTATCCGGTGGCGGTGGCGCTCTGTGTCATCACGATGCTGTGCTGGGGCTCGTGGGCCAACACCCAGAAGCTGGCCGGCAAGGAATGGCGGTTCCAGTTGTTCTACTGGGACTATGCCATCGGCGTCCTGCTCCTCGCCCTGATCCTCGCGTTTTCCCTCGGCAGCGTCGGCGCCGGCGGGCGCGGCTTTGTCGCCGACCTGCGGCAGGCGGACGCGCGGTGGCTCGGCTCGGCGTTTCTCGGCGGCGTCATCTTCAATCTGTCGAACATCCTGCTCGTGGCCGCGATCGACATCGCCGGCCTCGCGGTCGCCTTCCCCGTCGGCGTCGGCCTGGCGCTCGTGCTCGGCGTGGTGACGACCTACCTGGCGACCGGAACCGGCAACCCCCTGATGCTGGCGCTCGGCGTCGCCGGCGTGATGGTCGCCATCGTCCTCGACGCCCTGGCCTACCGGCGGCTGGCCAGCAGCGGCCGGAAGACGCCGGTGAAGGGCATCGTCATCTCGGTGGCGGCCGGCCTGCTCATGGGCTGGTTCTACAGCTTTGTCGCCCAGGCGATGGGCCGGATCGATGCCGGCACCAAGGCGCTCGAACCCGGCAAGCTCAGCCCCTACACGGCGATCGTGCTCTTCTCGGCCGGCCTGCTGCTCTCGAACTTTCTGTGGAACAGCCTGATGATGGTGCGGCCGCTCACCGGCGAGCGCGTTTCGTTCCGCGACTACTTCGTGAAAGGGAATCCCCGGCTCCACGCGATCGGCCTCCTCGGCGGCATGATCTGGAACACGGGCATGAGCTTCAACATCATCGCCGCCCCGACCGCCGGGCCTGCGCTCGCGTACGGACTCGGGCAGGGGGCGACGATGATCGGCGCTTTCTGGGGCGTGTTCATCTGGCGTGAGTTCAAGGGGGCGCCGCCGGGGACCAACAAGCTCCTCGCCGCCATGTTTCTGTTCTATCTGCTGGGTCTGAGTATCTTGATCGCCTCCAAGCTGTGAAGCCCTCCGCGCGCCGCATCGTCGTGGTCGGCAGTTCCAACACCGACCTGATCATCAAACTGGACCGGCTGCCCCGGCCGGGGGAGACCCTCCTCGGCGGCGCCTTTCTCACCGCCGCCGGCGGCAAGGGCGCCAACCAAGCCGTCGGTGCGGCCCGCGCGGGGGGCAAGGTCACGTTCATCGCGCGGATCGGACCGGATTCGTTCGGGGCGCAGGCCGTGGCGGGTTGGGTCAAGGATGGCATCAACGTCGACCACGTGGCGCGCGACGACACGCGTCCCTCCGGCGTGGCCTTCATCTTCGTGGCGCGGCGTGGCGAGAACATGATCGCGGTCGCTTCCGGCGCCAACGGGCGCCTTTCGCCCGGGCAGGTGAAGGCGGCGGGCCCGCTCTTCCGCGGCGCCCGGGTGCTCCTCCTGCAACTGGAAACACCGCTGGCCACCGTGAGCGCCGCCGCCGGACTGGCCGCGGCGGCGGGGGCGCGCGTGATCCTGAATCCGGCCCCGGCCCGTCCCCTGCCCGACCGCCTGCTCCGCCGCGTCGCGATCCTCACGCCGAATGAGACCGAAGCCGAGCTGTTGACCGGCATCAAAGTGGACAGCGATACGGCTGCGGGGCGCGCTGCCGACCGGTTGCGTGCCCGGGGCGTGCAAACCGTGATCATCACCTTGGGCGCGCACGGCGCCTTTGTCGTCGGCGGCGGCTGCCGGCAGCGCGTGCCGGGATTCCGGGTGAAGGCGCTGGATACCACGGCGGCGGGCGACATTTTCAACGGCGCGTTGGCGGTCGCCCTCGCCGAAGATCAGCCCCTGCTGGGCGCCGTTCGCTTCGCCAACGCCGCGGCGGCACTTTCCGTCACGCGCCTGGGCGCTCAGCCCTCCGCCCCGACCCGCGCCGAGATCGAGCGCTTTCTTCGCCGAAAGACCAATTGATTGGTCCCGCGACGGGGGCGGTCAACGTCGGCCACGGCGCGAAGGAGATGGACTGCGGCGAGGGCGTCGATGTCGCAGCTTGGATCTGGGCGGCGTGCTGCCGGAACTCGTCAAAGTCCTTCGCGCGTGCGGCGCGCCCCTGGCGGTGGTGCTGATCCAGGGGCGGCCCCACAGCATCCCTTGGATCGCCGCGAATTGCCCTGCTATCCGCTGCGCGTGGTATCCGGGACAGGTGGACGGCCGGGCGGTCGCCGAGGCGCTGTTCAACGACCTCAACCCCTCGGGCCGCCTGCCTGCAGCGTTCCCCGCTCGAGCGGCCAACTGCCGGATTATCACAACTACAAGTTCAATGGCGACACCGCTTTCACTGACTTGGACGGCACGCCGCTGTAGCCTTCTCGCTACGGCCTGTCCGATACCACCTTTGCACTGTCAAACCTACGGGTGTCCACCGAGCCGGCCAGCGCGTGGACGCTCAACGCCGGCGGCCCGATTTCGATTTCGGTTGATCTAGCCCATACCGGGCGCCGGACCGGCGCGGAGACCGTACAGGTCTGTCTGCATGGCATCGAGTCGGCGATCACGCGCCGCGCGTGCCGCTGCCATCGGTAGACGAACTGGTTCCAGCTGGCCCGCTGCCCCATCCGCACCCTAACCGCCTGGCCGCCTCGCTGAGCGCTCGTTCAAAGGCTCCCGGCCCTGCGCTCCCCGAACCGATTCCGCCGGTAGTGCCGCGGCTGGTCACGTGCCAACCCACCCCGCGAATCTGATCCGCCTCCGGCCGTGCCGTGCCTGCTCCTTCGCCGAACGTCCGGAGTTGTCAACAGCCAGGGCATTCGCCCCTTCGGTTCGCCTCTTCGGAAACGCCCGCCTGTTCGCCAGGACATCCCCCGTGTCACTGGATTTCATTTACGGGAGGAGACAGGCCAGCTAATGATCGGCTTGCGCGGCCAGCGCCGCGCGCTGCCGCCGAACCGGGTCGTCTGGGCAGGTCCAGCAACGTCCAGCCATCTCGCCGCCATGAAAGAAATATCACGATACACCCGAGCGCTTTGGGCTGTCATTACCGTGGCGCTCGGCGGTGGCTGCGCCAGCCTCTCGCACAGCGAGGCGACGCAAGCAGAGCGGGCTATCCGCGCGGCGCAAGGCGCCGGCAACAGACCGTTTGTCTGGAACCGCGACGCCTTCTGGTCCGAATTGGAGGCGCAGTTCGTTCGCGCCAGGTCGGCCGCGCCAGGAACGCTCACCGAACCGATCAACGCGTCGCTGGCCGCGATCTCCCACGAACTCGATCTGCTGGCGGCTGCGAACTTCCCGGCGGACGCGCCGCTGTTCGAAACGCTCGAAGCCAACTTCTTGCAGTTGGGTCCGATGGTGGCCGCCAGTCCCGATCAGCTGCCGGACTATCTCCAGGCTTTCGGGCGGATGCGGAGGCTGGTCAAGCAGCAGTCCAGGCATTGGCCGATGGAGGCGCGGGAGACGCGCGAGCGGCTCTACCGGCTGCTCTACGGCAGCCGGGCGGCCACCGAGGAGGCGATGCTGCAGGCGCCCCGGGACAGGATCCCGCCTTTGCTCGCCGGCACCGACGAGCCATCGAGCACGCCGACGGCCGTCGTGCACGGCGTGACGCTGCACAGCGGGGACATCCTGGTGTCGCGGGGCGGCGCCGCCACCTCCGCGCTCATTGCGCGGGGCAATGATTTTCCGGGCAACTTCTCGCACATCGCGCTGGTGCAGGTGGACGCGGTGACGCACGCCGTCTCGGTGATTGAAGCGCACATCGAGCGCGGCGTCGTCGTGAGCCCGATCGCCACGTATCTCCGCGACACCAAGCTGCGCATCATGGTGCTGCGGCTGCGCGCCGATTTGCCGGCCGTGGCAGCCGACCCGCTGCTGCCGCACCGCGCCGCGGAGCAGGCCCGGCAGGAAGCGATGCGCCGGCACATTTCCTACGACTTCGCGATGGACTGCAGCGACCCGAGCCGGCAGTTCTGCTCGGAGGTTGCGTTCGCCGCTTACCGATCGGTGGGGATCCGCTTGTGGATGGGCGTGTCGCATCTGTCCGCGCGCGGCGTGGTCTCGTGGTTGTGGGCGCTCGGCGTGAGGCACTTCGAAACGCAGGAGCCGTCCGACCTCGAGTACGATCCCCAATTGGTGGTGGTGGCGGAATGGCGCGATCCGGAGACCCTGTTCAAGGACCATCTGGACAACGCCGTGACCGACGTGATGCTCGAGGCGGCGGAGCGAGGCGAACCGTTGCACTACGACACCTGGCTGCTGCCCCTCGGCGAGCTGCTCAAGATCTACAGTGTGGCGATGAACGCGGCCGGCGGAGTCGGGCCGATTCCCGAGGGCATGAGCGCCATGACCGCGCTGCGCGTGCAGAAGCTCACGGCGAATCACGCCGCCATCAAGGCCCGGCTGCTGGACGGCGTAAAGAGGTTCGAGGCTGAGCGCGGTTACACGCCGCCCTATTGGGCGCTCGTGTCGCTCGCCCGCGAGGCGGCAAAGAACCCCGACGAGCCACCGCCCGCCGCCCCACGCGGGTGACGGCGGGCCTCCCCTACCGGGCCACCAGGTTCTCCCGCAGAAAGGCCACCACCCTGGTCCGGGCATCGTTGGCGGCCTCCGGGTTCCAGGCCATGTGGCCTCTTCTTCCGATGGCGGCGGGGTCGAAGAAGCGCATGGCAGGCGCATTGCGACCGAAGCCATGCGTGGCCCCGGGGTATTCGACCGTACCCAACTGGCATCCGTTCTTTGCCGGCAGCAGGCGCCCGGGTTCCGGCGCGGCCGTGCCATCGCCGAAGCAGTGATCGGTCCCGCAAAAAA
>DATIWI010000052.1:0-20565 GCA_035519475.1 Opitutaceae bacterium | reverse complement strand
AACAACGGCGATCGCGAAAGCGTCGAGCATCCGGTCGACGGCGTCAACGACGGCCGCGAGGAGAGCTACCAGGCCGAGGTGGCCGGTGCGAAGGCTGCGGGCGCCACGGCCGTGGAGATCCACCTGTACGACCAGTCCGGCAACGAGTCGGTGCGGCGGCTGGCCCTGCCCTGACGCGCCGCTTGGCTGCATTTCCCCGGAATCCGCGGCCGTGAACTCCTCGTTCCGTCGATCGCGGAGCGCCGCCGTCAGTCGTCGCCGGCAACACCAACATGTCAACTATTCGTTGACATTACCTCGCGCGGCGCAGGAGACACGCTCGCGCGGCACGGGCGGATTCCGCCCCGGGGATCCCCTCTCCGGCGCGGTGCGGGCAGCATGCTGACTCTCGTTTGACGAATGCTCGCGCGGCGCCAGTGAAGCGCGCCGCGAAATGCCATCCGCCCCGGCGATTTCCGCCCCGCACGGTGCCGGTACCGTGTCAACTATTGGTTGACATGTCTCAATGTGGCTCCGGGCAGGCGGGCGGCGGCGCAGGTCCGGATCGGCCCGCTGGAACGCCGCGTCGCTCCCGCTGCGCGGCGGATAATTCTCCAGCGATGGGCTCACATCTTGCTTCGCAAACCAGCCGGAGGGGTGCGGCCGGGCGATCATGAAGCCGGGCTCAGTGGTGGGAGCCCACCGCCGGGCTCAGCGGACGGGGGCACCGGCCGCGCTCAAGCGCACATAAGGTTCCTCATGCAGAACCGCGGCGCGGCGGCCCGCGAGCAGCTGCACCCACACCCGCAATGACGCCAGAACCACCAAGGCGACCAAGACGAGAAAGGTGCCCGTCACCACCGCATCGACTTCATTGCTGAACGCCAGCCGGCGCCACTCCGCGAGCTGGGCGACCCCGCCACCGCCCGCGATCCGCTGGTGCAGATCCGCCGCGGCGCTGAGGAAACCAAGTCGCGGGTCGGCGGAGAAGATTTTCATCCATCCGGCGGTCATGGTGACCGTGAGCAGCCAGCCCAGCGGAAGCAGCGACACCCAGAGATAACGCACGCGGCCCATCTTGATCAGCACCGTGGTGCCAAGGGCAAGCGCGACCACCGCCAGCAGCTGGTTCGCCACGCCGAAGATCGGCCAGAGCGAATTGATCCCGCCCAGCGGATCGACGACCCCCTGGTAGAGGAACCAGCCCCACGCCGCGACAAACGCGCCGCTGGCGATCCAATTGCCCGCCGTGGAGTGCGTCTCGCCGAGCGGCCGCCACACGTAACCGAGCAGATCCTGCACGAGAAACCGGCCGATGCGCGTGCCGGCGTCGATCGTGGTCAGGATGAAGAGCGCCTCGAACATGATCGCGAAGTGGTACCACAGGGCCAGCGCGCCCTTGCCGCCGAGCACGCCGGCAAACATGTGCGCCATGCCCACGGCAAAGGTCGGCGCCCCCCCGGCGCGGCCCACCATCGTCAGCTCGCCCACCGAGTCCGCCAGCGCCCGCATCTGGTCGGCGGTGACCGGAAAACCCAGCGCGGTGACGTGCGCGGTCACCGCGGCCACGTCGCCCTTGAGGTTGATGGCGAAATACTGGCCCGGCTCCAGCGCCGAGGCGGCGATGAGCGCCATGATGCCCACCACCATCTCGGTGATCATTCCACCGTAAGCGACAAAGCGGATGTCGCCCTCGCGGGCCAGCAGCTTCGGCGTGGTGCCCGACGCCACGATCGAGTGGAAGCCCGAGACGGCGGCGCACGCGATGGTGATGAAGCAAAACGGGAAGACTGGCCCCGCAAAGACCGGACCGCTGCCGTCGATGAACCGCGTCAGCGCCGGCATCCGCAGGGGCGGGGCGAGCAGGACGATGGCCACCCCCAGCAGCGCCACCGTGCCGAGCTTCATGAACGTGCTCAGATAATCGCGCGGCGCCAGCAGCAGCCAGACGGGCAGGACCGACGCAACGAATCCGTAGCCCATGATCCACCAGGCGAGCGTCGTACCCTCGAGCGTGAGCCAGCCCGCCAGCGCCGTGCCGTGCAGCCACTGTCCGCCCGCCACGGCCAGGAGCAATCCGACAAACCCGCAGGCGCTGACGATCCCGATCCGACCGGGCGTCCAATAGCGCAGCCCCAAGCCCATCAGCACGGCGATCGGCATCGTGGCCGCGATCGTAAAGAGGCCCCACGGACTCTCCGCCAGGGCCTTGACCACCACCAGCGCCAGCACGGCCAAAAGGATGATCATGATCGCGATGATGCTCACCAGCGCGAGCAGGCCGGCGAACGGCCCGACCTCCTCGCGGACCATCTGCCCGAGCGACTTCCCGCGGCGGCGGATCGAACAGAAAAGGATGATCGAGTCGTGCACGGCGCCGCCCAGCGTTGCGCCGATGAGGATCCAGAGCATGCCCGGCAGGTAGCCAAACTGCGCGGCCAGGACAGGTCCGACCAGCGGCCCGGGGCCGGCGATGGCGGCGAAATGATGGCCGAACACGATCCAACGGTTGGTGCGCACGTAATCCCGGCCATCCTCGTGCACCACCGCCGGAGTGGCGCGGAGCTCATCCACCGTCAGCACCCGGGCGGTGAGCCACGCGCTGTGAAAGCGCCACGCGACCGCAAAAACGCACGCGGCCGCCACGACGAGCCAGAGCGCGCTCACCTGCTCGCCCCGCGACCAGGCCAGCACCGCCACCGACCCAACGCCGAGCGCCACCACCACCGCCCAAAGCAACACGCGCGACCAGCGGGACAGACTCAATACGCTCATGGCGGGAATTCGGGGGTTGGCGAGACTACCATGGTGCATCGGCTCCGTTTTGCCACGAAAAACTCCCGCCCGGCCAAGCGTCGCCGCCCGGCCCAGCGGCGTCTTGCGACCGCCCGCCGCTCCCGCGCCGCTCGCGCCGGAGACGCGCCCGCGGTGACCGTGGCTCCGGAGCGCCGCCGATCCTAGTTCGGGGCCGGCGGCGTGGCGTCCCCGCTCGGAGGAGCGCTGCCCTCAAAGGGTGCGATGGAGCGACCCGCTTGCGCGGGCTCGATGCCATCGATCGCCGCGCGCATGGAATGCAGCAAGATGCCCGGGGAATAGGGCTTCTGGAGGATCACCTTGACGCCCAAGCGTCGCGCGGCCGCCACCTCCGCGGCCTCGGTCGTGCCGGTGGCCGCCAGGATCTTCACCGCTGGTGACATCTTCGCAATCGCGCGAATCAAGGCCACGCCCCCCATCAGCGGCATGATCAGATCGGTCAAGACCGCCCGGATCTCCTGCGCCCGCTGGGCCAGAACCATCACGGCTTCGCTGCCCTCGCCGGCCAGCAGCACATGGTAGCCGTACTGCTCCAGAATCCGCCGCGTCATGATCCGCACGCTCTCCTCGTCGTCGACCACGAGGATCAACTCACCCCGGCCGCGCGGTGCCGCGGCCACCGGCACCGCCGCGGGCGCCAGCGCCTCCGGCTTGGCCGGCAGGTAGACCCGAAACATCGTCCCCTTGCCCGGCTTGCTTTCGACCCGGATAAATCCCGCGTGATTGCGGACGATGCCGAGGACGGTGGAGAGTCCCAAGCCCGTGCCCTTGCCCGGCTCCTTGGTCGTGAAGAAGGGGTCGAAGATCCGGTCAAGATGCTCGGGCGGAATGCCCGTGCCGGTGTCCGCGACCAAGAGCGCGACGTGCGGTCCGACCCGCGCCCCCGGGGCCAGCCCCGCAAACGTCTCGTCCACGTCCACGTTCTCCGCCTCGAGATTCAAGGTGCCGCCGTCCGGCATGGCATCGCGCGCATTCACGCACAGGTTCATCATCACCTGGTGAATCTGGGTGGCGTCCGCCTCGACCAGCCAGAGGCCCTCCGGCGCCGTCACTTGCACGGCGATCGACTTCGGCAGGGTCTCGTCGAGCATCACGCCGATTTCCTTCAGCAGCGGCCGCAGCGGCACGGGCCCCTTGCCGCTCTTCAGCCCGCGCGAGAAGGCCAGCACCTGGCGGATCACGTCCGCCCCCCGCTTGGTGTTGGCCTCGATGATGTCCACCAGGCGCAGCGTCTCCGGGTTCTTGATCTCCTCGCGGAGCAGGGGGGAAACCATGACCAGCGGCGCCAGGATGTTGTTCAAATCGTGGGCGATGCCGCTGGCGAGTTGCCCGATGCTCTCCAGCCGTTGGGCGCGGAAAAGCTGGGTTTCGAGCTTCTGCCGCTCCGTGATGTCCGTGTTGATGGTGAAGACGGACTTCGGCCGCCCCTGTTCATCCCGCACCAGCGACCAGCGGCTCAGCACGGTGATTTCCTGGCGCGCCTTGGTCAGCTCCCGCAGCTCCCCCGTCCATTCGCCCTCCTGCCGCACCTTCGCGTCGGCGGTCCCGAACACGCCGGCCTCCGCCGCCAGCAGTTCGAGCGCCGGCCGCCCCACCGCCTGCTCGGCGGTCCAGCCGTACATCCGCTCGCAGCCCTTGTTCCAGTAGAGGATCCGGTGCTGCAGGTCCCGCACCATGATGCCGTCGCTCGCCGTGTCGAGCAACGCCGCCTGCTCGCGGATGCGCTCTTCGGCCAGCTTGCGCTCGGTATCATCGCGCGAGATGCCGACCAATCCGGTGATGTTGCCGGCGGCGTCCCGCAACGGGACCTTGGTCGTCGAGACCCAGGTGACGCGGCCGTCGGGCCAGGTTTCCTTTTCCACGAGGCCGATGATCGGCGTGCCGGTGCGCATCACTGCCTGCTCGTCGTCGAACGCCTGCCGGGCGTGTTCCTTGCTGAAGAAATCGAAATCGGTCTTGCCCACCGCTTCGTCCGGATGGCGCAGACCGAACGCCTGCGCCATCGTGTCATTGATGCGGATGAAACGGCTCTGCCGGTCCTTGAAATAGATGTGGTCCGGGATCGCACTGGCGAGGCTCTCGAACAGGGCATGCTCCTGCCGCAGCGCCGCCTCCGTCTTCCGCTGATCCTCCAGGATGCTCAGGAGGGCCGCCCGGGCCCGCTCGGCCTCGGCCTCGGCTTCGTGGCGCCGCGCGAGATCCTCCTGCAGGGCGCGGTTGGCCTCCTGGAGTTGGACCGCCTTCTCCTCCAGCTTGCGCACCAGCACCCGGCTGTATTCCGATAGCAACGGTTCCTCCGCCCCGGGGGCGGGGCCGCCCGCGGGGAGTTCGCCCCGCCGGACCTTCGCCAGCACCTCCTGCAGGCGGGCCATGAGCGGCTCCGGCTCAATCGGTTTCAGAATAAAGGCATCCGCGCCGAGATCCAGCGCGAGACGCTCATCCTGCGGCTCGGTGTAGGTCGCGGTGTAGACGACAAAGGGAATGTCTCTGAACTTCCCGTCGGTCTTCCAGCGGCGCAGCAGCGTGTAGCCGTCCATGACGGGCATGAGGAGGTCGGAGACGACGATCTCCGGCGGCGCTTGGCGCGCCTTGACGAGCGCTTCCGCTCCGTGGCGGGCATCGTCCACGGTCCAGCCGTGGCCTTGCAGGAGCGCCCGCAGAAACGCAAGGTTCGCCGGCTTGTCATCCACTATGAGTGCACGCGTCATGGGGCCGATTCCTTTCCGTTCCCCGACAGGAAGAATTCAATTTCTGTGACAAAGGTCTCCGGGTCCACCGGCTTCTCCATGTAACCGTCGCAGCCGGCTGCGATCGCCTGCTCCCGGTCGCCCACCATGGCATAGGAGGTGACGGCGACGATCGGGATCGACCGCAGCTGGGGATCCGCCTTGAGCGCGCGCGCCACGGCGTAGCCGTCCATGCCGGGCAACTGGATGTCGAGCACGATCAGGTCGGGACGCCGCTCGCTGGCCAGCTCGATGCCGCGCGGCCCCGACGTCGCCGCGATGACCTCGTAGCCGCTCTTTTCGAGCAGAAAGGTGACCAGGTAGCGGTTCTGCTCGTTGTCCTCGATGTGCAGGATCCGGCCTTTCATGACTGTGCTCCTTCCTCGAGGGGGAGCGTAAACGTGAAGACGCTTCCCCGGCCCCATTCGCTCTCGACGGTGATCTCGCCGCCCATCAATTCCGCCAGCCGCCGGCAGATGGCCAGACCCAGGCCGGTGCCCTCGTGCTGACGGGTCAGCCCGGTATCCAGCTGGCGGAACGGCTGGAAGAGGTTGGCCAGCTCTCCGGGCTTGATGCCGATGCCGGTGTCGCGCACTTGAAAATGCAGGACCGCGGGACCCTTAGGAGCGGCCGCCTCCGCGGTGGCGCCGTCCGGCGCCGCCGGGTCCGCGGGCCGGTTCCGTTCGCCCGGCCACACTCGCAGGGTCACCTCGCCGTGCTCGGTGAACTTGATCGCGTTGTTGAGCAGGTTGAGCAACACCTGCTCGATCCGCCGCCGGTCGCTCCGCAGGATGCCTGTTTCCGGCGCCATTTCCACGCGCAGCGCGAGGTCCTTGCGGTCGGCGAGCGGCTGCACCAGATCGACCGCCTTGGTGACGGCGGCGCGCACGTCGACCGGCACGCGCGTGACCACCAACTGCGCCGCCTCGATCTTCGAGAGGTCCAGGACGTCGTTGATCAGGGCCAGCAGATGCCGGGCGCTGCTCCGCACCATTTCAAGCTGGTTGTGCTGCTCCGGGGTCACCGGCCCGGCCAACCCCTGCAGGATGATGCCGGTGAAGCCGATGATGGAATTCAAGGGCGTGCGCAGCTCGTGCGACATGGTGGCGAGAAAAGCGGACTTCAGCCGGTCGGCGGCCTCGGCCCGGTCGCGGGCCACGGCGAGTTCCGCCGTCCGCTCGGCCACCCGCAGCTCCAACGCCTCCGCCTGGCGCCGCAGGTCCTCATTGAGGCGGCGGACCTGTTCCTCCGCGTGACTGCGCTCGGTGACGTCGTGGACCATCCCCACCAGCTGCGTGCATTTGCCCTGGGAATCGAACACCGGGACGACGGTGACGTGGCCGATCTTTCTTCCGGCGGGATAATCGGAGATTTCCTCCCAGCGGGTCGGCTGGCCGCTGGCAATGGCCTCGCGGTACTTCTGCAGGACCAGCGTTCGCGCGGGCTCGGGTATGACCTCCTCGACGCGGGCGCCCAGGATCTTTGCTTCCGCCAGGCCGGTCGCCTCCAGGAAGCGCCGGTTCACCGACGTGAACCGGAAACGGTCTTCGGCCTCCACCGCGATTGCGAAGATGACGTCTGAGGCATTGTTCAGAATCAGCGAGAGCTGACGTTCGCTCTGCCGGAGCGCTCCCTCCATCCGGGTCCGGGCGGTGATGTCGCGCGAGACGCCGACCACGCCGATAATCTTGCCGTCCTTGTCATGCCAGGGCGCCTTGGTGGCCTGGAAGATGCGTCCGGCGCCCTCAACCTCAGTCGGCACATCCGTGGTCTGAATCTGGCCCGACGCCACCACGCGCCGATCGGCCTCCATGATCGCCCGGGCGGTGTCGGCGGCAAAGAACGCGGTGTCGTCGCGACCGATGATGGCCGCGACCGGCTGGCCCATGATCGCGGCGCCCGCTGAATTGATCATCCGGTAGCAGCCGCGCAGGTCCTTCACGAAGACGGCATCGCTCGTGCCCTCGGTGACCGCCTGCAGCAACAGGTAACTCTGGCGCAACTGCTCCTCGGCCTGCCGGCGCGCCGCCAGTTCGCTCTGCAACTCCTCGGTCCGCGCCTGCACGGTCTCCGCCAGACTCGTCCGGCTTCGCGCCAGCACGAAGACCAGCAGGCAGAGGAGCAAAACGATCGTGCCACCGGCCAGGTAAAACAGCACCAGCGGCCGGCTCGTCGACGCCAGCCAGCCTCCGAGGGGACGGGCCCCCATCTCCCACGAGCCGTCCGGAAGGGCGATGCGACGCGTGACCGGCTGATGATCGAACACCGTGGGCGGGCCAAAGAACACGGCCCCCGTTTGGCTCCGGATCGCCAGTTCGACGTCGCTGGCGCTCCCCTCCCGGACGCCGGCTTCCGCCAACAGCGGGGCGAGGTTGAGGACGACCGCCACCAGGCGCGAGTGGGGATCGGTCATGCGCAGGAGCGGCTTGCGGACGATGATGCCCATGCCGCCCTGCACCAGGTCGATCGGCCCGGTGACAGTGGTTCGGCCGCTCTGGAGGGCACGGTTGACGTCGCCGCCGATGACCGGACGCGGATCCGTCAACAGGTTGTAGCCGAGGGCGGCCTCGTTGCCCTTGAGCGGGTAGGTGTGAGTAATGACGCCATCCGTGACGACCTGAAACGCCCGCAGCCACGTTGCGTCCGCGTGCAGGCCCGCGGCGAACGTCTTGAATTGCCCCTCGTCCACGGCCTTCCCTTGCGTGGTCTGGCTGGAGACAAACGCCGCCAGGCCATCGAGTTTCCCCGCAATCCGGTTGAAGGCCCGCTGCACGGCGCCGGCCTGCAGCTCCAAGGTGTGCTGGGTGCGCGCCCGCTGCTCGGAGGCTAGCTGGTCCCCGAATTCCTGCCCCAGCCAGACCAGCGGCGGCGTCAGGAGCAGCAGCGGCATCACGGCCCACAGCACCGGCTTGCCCCAGCGACTCAGACCGCCCGCATGGAGAAGCGAATCCATGACCGGGGCCGCTGGCTCAGCTCGGGCCGGGCGGAGCGTCCTCCGGGCGGTCCCCGCCGGCGTAGCGCGGAGTTTCTCCGAGGCGGCCGCACAGCACGTTGACTTCGCGCTTTAGCTCCCGGATCCGATCCTCGCGGCCGACGGTCGCCGCGTGCCACCGGCGCAATTCGTTGAGCTGATCCTGGATTCGCCCCGCCGCCCGCTTGCGCGCGGTGATGTCACGGGCGAAACCGCAGTTGTACTCCCGGCCGCCGATCTGCACATGGGTGGCAACGATTTCCACCGGAAACTCTGTCCCGTCCTTCCGGCGGTGGACCGATTCGTGTTGATAGGCGTGTTCTGCCCGCAGGATCTGCCAGACGCGCTCCAATGCCTCCGGCGTCGCCCTGGGGTTGACCAGCGTCACCGGGTGCCCGATCAGTTCCTCGCGCGTGTAGCCGACCGCCCGGCAGCCCGCATCGTTGACGTAGATAAACCGGTTGTTGGTATCCATCCAGTAGGCACCGTCATAGTGCGAATCGACGGCTCGTTCGAGCACGGCCAGTTGCTCCTCCGCTTTTTTCCGTTCGGTGATGTCGCGAATCACCATGCTCGTGCACATTCCGGCGTTCTCGTCGCGGTAAACCGCGGACGAGATCTCCCCGGGAAACCGCGTGCCGTCACTCCGTACGAATGTGAGTTCCCCGTGAAATGCGCCCGTGCGGTCCCGTTCCGCGAGGGCGGGCGCCAGCCGGGGATCCGCCGGGTCCACGACTGCCTCCCGGCCGAGTCGGATCAGTTCGGACTCCGTGCGGCCAAACATGCGACAAGCGGCCGGATTTGCCATGAACACCCGGCCGTCGGGAGCGGTCAGCAGCACGGCATCGAGGCTCGCCGCGAATAGTGCTCGCAGATGCTCCGGGCCCGGGAGAAGCCCTGCGGACGATTTGATACGTTTTGAGTCTGCCGGTTTCAAGGAAGGGGCGCCCGATCGGCGAGGCCGGGGGCAGGGGGCGCAGCGGGGTAGCCGTCGTCTCCGGACGCCGGAGACTCTATCCAGCACGCCGCCTGGCCGTCAACCGCGTTCGGCTCATCCGCTGCGCCGCGCGAGGCCGAAGGCGGGCGTCCCTCGGCTGCGGGCACCTGCGCTGCTTTCGCCTCGCCCGCAGTGACTCCGCATCCGCCCCAATCCCGCTTGAGTCTGGCGGGACGCCGCCCACAGTGGGGGCCGCCTGGCGTTCCTGCGCGATTCCCGCGCGCACCTCGGTCCTTCGCGGTCTCGCTTCGTCCTTCCTCCCAATGAAAAAAAACCGCCGCGCCTCGTCCGCCCCCGTTCCCGCGCCTGCTTCCGCTCCCACTTCCGCGGCTGCCAATACCGAGGACATCCGCACGGGCCTCAGCCCGCACGCCCTCGCCCGTGCGTTCTGCGACAATCTCTTCTATGTGCAGGGCCGGTTCCCGCAGGTGGCCACGCCGCACGACCGCTACATGGCGATGGCCTACACGGTCCGCGACCGGATTCTGCAACGCTGGATCCGCACGGCGGAGACCTACGCCGAGCGCCGGAGCCGCACCGTCTGCTACCTCTCCGCTGAGTACCTCATGGGTCCGCAGCTGGGCAAGAACCTGATCAACCTCGGCATCTATGACGCGGCCGAGCAGGCCATGCGCGAACTGGGCCTCGACCTGGAGGAACTCATGGAGCAGGAGGAGGAGCCCGGCCTCGGCAACGGCGGCCTCGGCCGCCTCGCGGCCTGTTTCCTCGACAGCATGGCCAGCCTGGAGATTCCCTCGATCGCTTACGGCATCCGTTATGAATTCGGCATCTTCGACCAGGTGATCCGCGACGGCTGGCAGGTCGAGGTGACGGACACCTGGCTGCGTCTGGGCAACCCGTGGGAACTCCCCCGTCCCCAGCTGACTTTCGACGTCAAGTTTGGCGGCCGCACGGAGAAGTACACCGAGAATGGCGAGACCCGGGTGCGGTGGATTCCCAACCACGTCGTGCGCGGGATGGCTTACGACACGCCGGTGGTGGGCTACCGGGTCAACACGGCCAATTTCCTCCGCCTGTGGCGGGCGATCGCCACCGTGTCGTTCGATGTCCGCGTGTTCAACGCCGGCGACTACTACGGCGCGGTGATGGACAAGATCGTCTCCGAAAACATCACCAAGGTGCTGTACCCGAACGACGAAGTGCCCCAGGGCAAGCAGCTGCGACTGCAGCAGCAGTACTTCTTCGCCTCCTGCGCGCTGCAGGATATGATCCGGATCCACCTGCAATCGGCCCAGGGGGTCGAGGATTTCCATCAAAAATACGCGGTGCAGCTCAATGATACGCATCCGGCGATCGCCATCGCCGAGTTTATGCGCCTGCTGATCGACGACCACAACCTGTCGTGGGACAAGGCCTGGGGTGTCTGCCAAAAAACGTTCAACTATACCAACCACACGCTGCTGCCCGAGGCACTGGAGCGCTGGTCGGTGCCGCTCTTCGGCACGATGCTGCCGCGTCATCTCGAGATCATCTACGAGATCAACCGGCGCTTTCTCGAAGAGGTCCGGATCAACCACCCGGGCGATAGCGACCTGATCCGCCGGATCTCGCTGATTGACGAGACCGGCACGCGCTTCGTCCGCATGGCCCATCTGGCGACGGTGGGCAGCAAGACGGTCAATGGGGTGGCCAATCTGCACAGCGAACTGCTCCGGAAGGGCGTGCTGCGCGATTTCGACGCGCTGGCGCCGGACAAGTTCACGAATGTGACCAACGGCGTCACCCCGCGCCGTTTTCTGGTCCTGAGCAACCCGCGGCTCGCCAAGCTTATCACGGAGCGCATCGGCGACGGTTGGATCAAGGAGACGGACCAGCTGCGGCGCCTCGAACCGTTGGCCGAGGAAGCGGATTTCCGGCAAGCGTGGCGCGAGATCAAACACCACAACAAGACCGTGCTGGCCGACCTGATTCGCGGCCGCAGCGGAGTCACGGTGGATCCTGGCACTATGTTCGACATCCAGGTCAAGCGCCTTCACGAATACAAGCGCCAGCACCTGAACATCCTCCACGTCATCACCCTCTACAACCGGCTGAGGCGCTCGCCCGCCGGCGGCGAGCCGGGCCGGACGGTGATCTTCGCCGGCAAGGCCGCGCCGGCGTACGTCCTGGCGAAACTGATCATCAAGCTCATCCACTCCGTGGCCGCACGGATCAACGCCGATCCCGCCGTCAACAGCCGGCTGCGCGTCGCGTTCCTGCCGGATTTCAACGTCCAGAACGCCCAGCGCATCTACCCGGCGGCGGACCTGTCGGAGCAGATCTCCACCGCGGGCATGGAGGCGTCCGGCACGGGCAACATGAAATTCGCCCTCAATGGTGCGGTGACGATCGGCACGCTGGACGGCGCCAACATCGAGATCCGCGACGAGGTCGGCTCCGAGAATTTCTTCCTGTTTGGCCTGACCGCCGCCGAGGTCGAGGAGCGCAAAGCCGGCGCCTACCAGCCGCGCGCCTCCTATGAACGCGATCCGCGCCTGAAGGAGGTGATCGATCAGATCGCCACCGGCTTCTTCTCCCCGGATGAACCGGACCTGTTCCAGCCCCTGGTCAACAACCTGCTCGGGTGCGATCCCTTCATGGTTCTGGCGGACTACGCCGCGTACGTCGACTGCCAGGGGCGCGTCAGCCGGGCCTATCTCGATCGCGAAGGCTGGACGCGCATGTCCATCTTGAACACGGCGCGATTCGGCTACTTTTCCTCCGACCGCGCGATCCGCGATTACTGCGAGCGGATCTGGAAGGTGAGGCGCGTGCCCATCAGCCTCGAGCCGCCGGCAGAATGAGCTGCGCCGCCGCGGAAGGGTGGCACCCCTGACTTCCGGGCGCCGCGACGAGCGCGGTCCTCCGCAATTGCGCCGGACGGCCTCCGAATCCGTCTGGATTGCCTCGCCCCCGTCCGCCAAGCTCGCACCAACCGCACTGCCCATCCCTTCCTTCACCCCTTCCGCCCATGAACGGCCCCACCATCAGCGTCACCCGGCCGGTCGACCTGGCCCTGGCCCGCGTCCGGCAGATCCTGTTTCGCCCCTTCAATCCCGGCAAATGGTTCGTCATCGGCTTCTGCGCGTGGCTCGCGTACCTCGGGCAGGGGGGCATGAACTTCAATTTCAACTTTGGGCGCGGACACAGGGGGAACGTGGGGGATGTCCATGAAGCCTGGGAAAAGGTGCGCGACTTCGTGGTGGCCAATCTCTATTGGCTCTTGCCCCTCGTGGCGGCGGCGGTGGTCTTTGGTTTCGCCGTCTGGCTCCTCTTCACCTGGCTGCACAGCCGCGGCGAATTCATGTTCCTCCATTGCGTGGCGCTCGACCGCGCCGAGGTCGAGGTTCCCTGGGGCAAGTTCGCGCGCGAGGGCAACAGCCTGTTCGTGTTTCGGCTGGTGGTCGGCCTCGCGTCCGCCGTCGTGATCTGGCCTCCGTTGATCCTGTGTGTCGTGAGATTCTTCCGGATGGCGGTCGACGACGCCTGGTCCGTCTCCGGTGTGCTCCTCGGCCTGGGTTGGTTTCTGATGATGCTGACGGGCGCGCTCCTCTTCCTCCTTATCAAGAAGTTCACCGCGGATTTTGTTGTGCCCATCATGTACCGGCGGCGGCTGCGCTGCGGGGCCGGCTGGGCCGTGTTTTGGGACCTGTTGGCGGCCAACTTCGGACAGATGATCGTGTACCTGCTGTTCCAGATCGTGCTGGTCATAGTCATCGGATTCATCGTCCTGGCGGCCGTGCTGGTGACTTGCTGCTGCGCGGGATGTCTGCTCGCGCTGCCCTATCTGGGCACGGTCCTGCTGCTGCCGGTGCTGATCTTCAAGCGCGCGTACTCGATCCACTATCTGGCACAGTATGGTCCGGACTTCGACGTCTTCGCGCCCGGCGAGCCGCCCGCGCTGCATCCGACGCCGCCCGCTGCCTAGCGGCCGGGGGCCTTCCCGGTTCCGCGGGCGCCGGCTCACGCCCGCGGATGGGCCCGCTCGTAGATCTTCTTCAGGTGCGCGACGCTGACGTGCGTGTAGATTTGCGTGGTCGCCAGGTTGACGTGCCCGAGCAATTCCTGGACGAGGCGCAGGTCGGCGCCCGCGTTGAGCAGATGGGTGGCATAGCTGTGCCGCAGCTTGTGGGGCGTCATGTCCGGCGGCAGCCCGGCGAGCGCGAGGTAGCGCTTCAGCCGCAGCTGCACCTGGCGCACCGGCAGGCGCCGGTGGCGGGCGTCCACGACCACGGGCGCCGCCGGCGAGGTGTCGCGGGCGAAGCCGGCGCGCCATTTGGCAAGAACCGCCGTGGCCACCCGGCCCAGCGGGCACAGCCGTTCCTTCCGACCCTTGCCCATCACCCGCGCCACCCCGGCCTCCGGGTCGATCTGCCCGTAATTCAGCCCCACGAGTTCGCTCACGCGCAACCCGCCGCCGTAGAGCAGTTCCATCATCAGCCGGTCGCGCCACGCCGTGAAGGCATCCACCCCGCCGTTCTCCAGCAGGCGCAGCGGCGCCGCCAGCAGGTCGACCACCTGTTTTTCGGTCAGGAACTTGGGCAACGGGCGGTCAAGCCGGGGCAGGGGCACGCCCGCGAGCGGATTTCGCGTCAGGCGGCCGCGGCGCATCCAGAATCGGCAGAACGCGCGCAGCCCCGAGACGTGGTTGTGCAGCGTGCGCCGGCTGAAGCGCCGCTGGCCCTCGATGATGAAATCCCGCATCTCGCGCCCGCCGAGCCGTTCCAAGCCTCGCTCCGCCAGGCCGCCGCGCGCCAGCCAGCGCCAGAAATCCTCAAACGCCTGCCGGTAGTTGCGCACCGTGTACGGGGAGTATCGCCGCTCCTTCGCCAGGTGGTCCAGAAACGGCGCGAGCCATTCCGCGACGACCTGAGCCGGCAGCGGTTCCCGGGGTTTCTGGAGCAGTCTTTCCATGGACAATGCAGAAGTTTGAATTCGGGAGCCAGGAAGCCAAGAACTCTCGAGGCTGATCGAAACCGCCCGAAACTGGAGTCGGAGCGGCGCTGATCCGCCTTCACCAAGGGCTTCGGCGCGGCAGGCGGCGCTGCGCGATCCACTGCACCCCGCGGCCCGGTCCCCGGAGAGGATCCAGACTTTATTTTCCGCCGTCGGAGGTAAGCGAAGCTCAGTGTGGATCAGTGGTTGAGACCCGCTTCCCCACCTCCGCGACCACGCGCGCCGTGGCATGGCGCAGCGCCCCCTCCGGGTCCAGCCCGCTCGCGTGGCCCGCCGCCGCGAGTTCGAACAGCTGGCGCCCGAGCGACTCCTCGGTCAGCCCGCCGCCGAGCCGGCGGACCTTCGCCGCGTCCACCAGACCCGCCACCGGCAGCCCCTGCTTTTCGATCTGCTTCCACACCGCCTCGGCGAACATCAGTGCCGGCAGTTGCGGCGGCAGGTGTTTGAACACCGCCGGCTCCGTCCGGCCCGCGGCGCGCTTCTCGTCCTGCTTGATGGCATCCCACTGCACCAGCACCTCCGCCGACGTGTTCAGGCGGTTCGGGCCGAAGACATGCGGATGGCGCCGCACGAGCTTCTCGTTGATCTCGCGCGCGACGTCGTCGAAGGTGAAGTCGCCGCGCTCCGCGGCGAGCTGCGCGTGAAAAATGATCTGCACCAGCACGTCGCCGAGTTCCTCGCGCATGTGCGGCCGGTCGAGGCGGTCGATCGCGTCGAGCAGTTCGCTGCACTCGTCGATCAGGCAGCGGGCGAGCGTCTGGTGCGTCTGTTCGCGGTCCCACGGACAGCCGTCCGGCGCGCGCAGCCGCGCCACGGTCTGGCGCAGGTCGTCAATGGCACTCATGTGGCATGCGGACGTAACCGTGAAACGCCCGGAACACACCAAAAAAATGGTTTCCCTTTTCGCGCCGTTCGGGTGTTTCGTGATGTCTCCATGGACCAGCTCGTCGAGATCATCGCGCACAAGCGCCGGGAGATCGCCCCCCGGGCGCGCCCGGTGGCCGCCGCCGAGCTGGCCCGGGCCGGCGCCGCCCTGCCGCCGCCCCCCTCCTTCGCCCGGGCGCTGCGCCGTCCCGACCGCCGCCTCGCGGTCGTGGCGGAGATCAAGCGGCGCTCGCCCTCCGCCGGCGAGATCAAGGCGGACGCCTCGGCGGCGGAGCAGGCCCGCCGCTACCAGGCCGCGGGTGCCGACGCCCTGTCCGTGCTCACCGACCTGAAGTATTTTGGCGGAACGATCGACGACTTGCGCGCCGTGACCGGGGCCGTGGGAGCCGCGGCTCCCGCCGTCACGCCCGGCCGCGCCGGTCCCCTGCCCTCCCTGCGCAAGGATTTCATGGTGCACCCGATCCAGGTGCTCGAGGCCCGCGAAGCCGGCGCCAGCGCCGTCCTGCTGATCGTGCGCGTCCTGTCCGACGACGAACTCACGGGGCTCTTCGCCGCCGCCGCCGCGGCCGGACTCGACGCCCTGTTCGAAATCCACGACGAGGCCGACCTCGCGCGCGCCCTGCGCCACGGCGCACGGATCATTGGCGTGAACAACCGCGACCTCACAAGCTTCACCACCGACCTCGGCGTCAGCGAGCGCCTCCTTCCGCTCATCCCGCCGGAGATCACCGCGGTCAGCGAGAGCGGGATCTTCAGCGGAGCCGACGCCGCCCGGGCCCGGGCGGCGGGGGCCCACGCCATTCTCGCCGGCGAGGCCCTCATGAAGGCCGCCGATCCGTCAAAGCTGATCGCCGAGTTTCGCGGCCGCTGATTCATGCCGATGAACATCAACCCGCTCCTCCACACCTGTTATCGCGGGGCGAGCTCAGTGCGCGGTAGCGATCCAGAGACGAGGATTCCTTCCGTCGCCGCCCATCGGATCACGACCGAGAGGTCGGCGCCCCTCGGCTGGCTCGGCGCCCCGAGCCCTGTTGCCCGCCTTGACGATCTGAAGATGCGCTTCTGAAGTGGACAATCAGCGGCGATCAGTGTGCATCAGCGGTTGACCCGTGCCCCTCACTCCCACCGAAACCCGTGCGCTGCTGGCGCGGCTGGGCCACTCACCCAGGCGCTTCCTTGGGCAGAACTTCCTGGTCGACGGCAATATTGTCCGCAAGTCGCTCGAACTCGGCGCCGTGCGGCCCGGTGATCTCGTCGTGGAGATCGGCCCGGGCCTGGGGACGCTGACCGCCGCGCTGCTCGCGGCGGGCGCCGAAGTGTGGGCGGTGGAGAAAGACCGGGCGCTGGCGGCGCACCTGGCCGCCACGCTGGCGCCGGAGTATCCCGACCGCCTGCACCTCTGCTGCGGCGACGCGCTCGAGCAGCCGTTGGCCGGCCTGCCTGCCGGGCGCGCCGCCGCCGGGTTCAAAATCATCGCCAATCTGCCCTACGCAATCTCGACGCCGTGGATGGATGCCGTCCTGTCCGCCGCGGCGCTGCCGGCCCTCATGGTCCTGATGCTCCAGGAGGAGGCGGCCGTTCGCTACACGGCGCGCCCCGGGACGAAGGATTTCAGCGCGATCTCCATCTTCCTCCAGTCGGCCTTTGCCGCCGCACCCGGGCACCGCGTGTCGGCGGCCTGCTTCTACCCGCGCCCCGAGGTCGATTCCCGGTTGCTGCCGCTTGCCCGGCAGACCCCGCCCTTCCTGTTTCCCGCCCGGGCCAAGGCGGTCATTCGCGCCTGCTTCCAGCAACGCCGCAAACAGATCGCCGCCCTGCTGCGCCGCCGCATCGCCGCCGGGGCCGCCGCGGAATGGCTTTCCGCCCTGCTGTCCGCCGGACTCGGCCCGCGCAGCCGCCCGGAGGATATTCCGGTGGCACTTTGGCGCGAACTGCGAGTCGTATGAGAGCCAGGGTGATTTCGCCGTGTCAGGGCCCGTTGCACCGGCCCCCCGGTCTCGCTTCGGGCCGCCCGCGGTTCGAACCGGCCCCGGACTTGCCATGACACCCTTATCTGGAAACCATGCCTGCTCCCCGTGCGTCACCTAGGAACTTGAAATCAAGTGCTTAGGTTGTTCAATGAAGCCTCGCCCATGAATCCCCGCGCCCTGCCCGCCCTGCTCGCGATGAGTCTGGGCACCACCTGCCTCACCGCGCAGACCACTCCGCAATCGGCAGACGCTCCGGCGCCGGGGTCGTCGCCCCCGCCGCAGATTTACGGCAAGGTCGTGGACGGCGTCTACACCTCGCCCAGCGGCCTCTACAAGGTGCCGGTTCCGGTCCTGCCCGAGCTCGGCGGCAATATCATGGACACCCTGAACGTCGTCACTTTCGAGGACGACTTCAGCACGCACATCAGCATCGGCGCCTTTCCGCTCTCCCGGGAGCTCAAGTGGGAGTTCGAAACGCGCGGCGCCAAGGAGTTCCTCATCTATTTCTTCACGAACATCGTCATGCCCGACTTCGTCGCGCGGTTCCCGGGCGCGAGCCTGGAGGACAACGGCGTCTTCCTGCCCAAGTACCAGGACGGCTCGATGATCGTCTTCACGCTGCTGCCGGGCGGCTCGTCCTTCGCCCAGCGCGTCACGCTCGGGGCGACGCCGGCGCCCGTGGTCGCCAAGCGGGGCAATCTCTGCTTCGTCAAATACAACACCGTCATCGTGGTCAGCATCGAGCTGACCGAGCGGGTGCTGGAGCGGTCGACCTACCACAAGACCGTCGACGAGGAGAACACGCAGCTGCGCAAGCGGCTGATGGACCTCGTGGGCAAGATGCAGTTCACCGCGCCGCCGGAGGCGAAGAATTGAACGACGGCGGCGCGGCGCGGGGCGGCCCCCCGGCCCGCGGGGGTTGGCGCCGGCGGTGGATCGCCGGGCTGGCCGGCGCGCTCGCCTGCCTCCTGCTCGGCGGCTGCATCTACCTGCGTTTGCTTGAGCTGCGCAACCAGCTCGCCAACTTCGACCGCTACTTCGAGACCGACCTGCGGTCCGGCGTCAGGATCACCTGCCAGAAGCCGGTGCTCCTCGATGCCGACATGGCGTTTTTCAAGCTCGTGCCGGAGTCGCGGACGCGCGCGGGCGTCGCCGAGCGCTGGCAGTTCCGCTGGGTCAAGGTCTCGTCGGGCGGGAGCGAGGATCCGCGCGATTACGAGGTCGCCGTCGACTTCATCTTCGTCGATCACAAGCTCACGCGCGTCCTCCTGCCCGAACGCCTCTTCGTTTTCGTCCCCAAGCAGTTCTTCCTGACGATCGTCAAGGCCTTCGGCCACGCCCGGATCGACCAGCGGAAGCGCACCGCCAGCGCCAATGTCCACGAGGATTTCGGACCCGGGAAAATGCCGCCGCAGCTGGCCGCCCCGGATCTCACCGCGATGCTCGGCCGTCCCTTCGAGACCAGCGCGACCGCCGACGGCGCGCTCTGGCATTACCGCTATCAGGCCGCCTCCGCGGACCAGCGCTCGGGGCACATCGACATGACCTTCACGCTCAACCCCGCCACGCAGAAGGTGCGCCGCATCCAGGGCCGGATCTTCGACCTAACGCTCGACATCGTGCTTGCTGATTCGACGCCCGCGGCCCCGGTTCCTGCCGCGAAGCCCTGAGGCGGAGCTTACAGAAGGCGACGAAGACGACGGAGTGATTTCCGAAGCTGGACCGGCTTCCTCCGTCGCCAAGCCTGCGGAGGTCGGGCAACGGGTTGGTTCGTGACTGCCGGTGTCCAGTGATCGAGAAGCCAGGTGCTGATTCAGATTGGATTGTCATCGCGAGGCCCGCGCCGCCGGGCCGCCTGTCGGCCGTCCACGCACTGCGGGCGCGCCGCAGCCGGCACGGCGAAGGCGGGCTGGTTTGCTTCGTCGTCTCGTCAAACCGGAGCGCCCCCAATGACAAACTGAATCAGTACCGGAAACCCCGCCGTCTCCCCCGCTCGCCTTCTCCCCCCATTTCCTTCGTTGCCTTCTGTGAATTCCATTCCCGGAATCCAGGACATGTCGTCGCCCCTGATCCGCGATGCCACCGAAGCTGACCTGCCGGCGATCGTCGCCATCTACAACGCCACCATTCCCGGCGGGATGGTGACGGCGGACACCACGCCCGTCACGGTCGAGGCGCGCCTGCCCTGGTTTCGCGCGCACACGCCCGCCCGCCGTCCGATCTGGGTGGCGGCGGACGAGGCGGGAGCGGTCTGCGCCTGGTTCAGCCTGAGCGATTTTCACCCGCGGCCCGCCTACCACCCCACGGCCGAATTCAGCGTCTACGTCGCGGAGACGCATCGCCGGCGCGGGCTCGGCGATTTGCTGCTGCGGCGCGGCATCGAGCGCGCGCCGTCGCTCGGGCTCAAGGCGCTCGTCGGCCTGATCTGGGCGCACAACGAGCCCAGCCTGCGGCTCTGCGCCAAGCACGGATTCGAAACCTGGGGCCATCTGCCGCGCGTCGCGCTGCTGTACGGCATCGAGCGCGACCTGATCATCGTCGGCCGCCGCGTCGCGCCGTGAGCGGGGCGAGGCGCGGGGTCTGGGATTCAGGTGTAAGGTGCAAGGTTGAAGGCCGGACAGAGGACAGGTTGCTGCGCCGGCGCGCTTCGCGAAGGCGGAAGGGAGAGGTCAGGAGGCGGAAGCCAGAGGAAAGACGGCAGGAGCTTCGCAGGGGCGCAGGCTCGCTGCGTCAAAAGACGGTGGAAGGTTCGGACAGGCACGCGGCGGATTCGCCGCGCTGCAGCCGCGATCATTAACCTGTCGAGGGCGCTGCGGCGCCGGGAAGTGCCGCGACGCAGGCGGGCGCCTCACGGCGCCAAGGCGTCCAGCGGCGATTTCACCCCCAATCCCGGCTTCCGCATCACATGAGTATAGATTTGCGTCGTCTCGACGCTGCTGTAACCGCGGGATACGGCGGGGCCGCGCTCCCGGGCCGCCCGGAAGAACCAACGCAGGGCCTCCCGCCGTTCCCGGTTGGCCGCTTCGTCCGAATCCGGCTCCGCCCGTTGAATGTAGGCTTGGGCCAGCAGGATGGTGGCCGGGGCCCGCTCGGACCCGCAGTGCCGCAGGAAGGCGCAGATTTCCCGGGCGTGCGCCTTTTTGGTCGCCGCGGACAAAGGGCCGCGCCAGAGCACGCCGGCCCAATTCGGGAAGAAAACCGGCTGCGAGTGGCTGAGCGGGGATGCAAACTGAGCCAGGGCGCCAGTTGAGCTTTCGTCGGAACTGA
>DATIWI010000051.1:0-23651 GCA_035519475.1 Opitutaceae bacterium | reverse complement strand
GACCGAGGATGTCTGGCTCGAAAGCCTGCGGATTCTGCCACCGGCGGCAGGTGCCGCGCCCGCGCCGGGCAACGCCAGAGCGGACATGGTCGGTCCGGGCGGGAAGACCGAGCAGTCCGCGACGGCGTTGGCGGCCCAGCTTGAGCTCGCCGGCTATCTCTTCGATGCGGGCAATCCCGTTGGCCCGGCTGGCGAATCATCCCGGGCACGGGCCAGGAACCTGCTCGCGCAGCTTCGCGCCTCGCCGTTTGTCGCCGGGATCGCCGCGGAGCGTTTCGACGGCGATCAGCCGGGATTGCTGCGGTTTGAGGTGAGGCTCGTCCTCGCGCCTGAGACTTTGTTCTGACGGGACGGCCGCATGCATTTGCTGCGTCACAGTTCGGTGGCCGGTGGGATCGCGGTCCTCGTGGCGGCGGTCGTGACGGTGGAGAGCTGGCAGCTGGCGGAGACGCACTTGGCGGCGCGGACGGCGGCGCGGAGCATGACGCAGAAACAGCACGAGATGCGAAGGCTCGCCGCTTTGACGCCGGCACCCACTGCGGCGCAGGCCGCGGAGATCCTAGGCGACCTGGCGGAGGCCGAAGGGAAGCTGGCGGCGCTCGAGACCGCCGCATGGAACCGGGAGACCACCGCGCGATTGCTGGCGACGGCCGCCACGGGACCCGTCTCTCGCGCGGAGGCGTTCTTTGTCTTGGCGGAATTCGTGCGCCACATGCGCGAGCTCGCCGGGAGATCGGGCGTCGTCGTCGGGACCACGGAGCAGTTCGGCTTCTCCGCCTACAGCCACGCCGGCCCGGAGAACGATCTCGCCGCTCCCGTCCTGCGGCAGTGTCGGATCACCGGCTATCTGTTGGAGGCCCTGTTTGGGTCGCACATCCGGCGGCTGGTCGCGGTGCAGCGGGCGCCTCCGTCCCAAATCAAGCCCGGGATCGCCGGCGCCGAGATGAAGGACGGCGGCGACGGGCGCGCCCGGGCGGATTATCTGGCGATCGACCAGCGCTTCTCCATCGGCGAACCCGACATGATCGGGGCCATGGCTTTCCGCCTGACGTTCGTTAGCGACACGGCGGCATTGCGCGGCTTCCTCAACCGCCTGGCCGCCGGCGGCATTCCGGTGGTGGTACGTACCGTGGAGGTGGAACTGGTGCGGGAGACTCCGTCCGCTCGCCGGGCGGCGGCGGGCAGCGCCGATCCGCTTGAAATGATCGTCCGGCCGGCGAGCTCCCGCTTCACGGTCACCCTGGAGTTCTGCGAGATAAACCAACCTCCGGCGGAGCTCAGCGGTCAGTCTGCCACGCCTCCGCCGCAGAGCCCGGCGGCCGCGCCGCGGCTCTGGGCGGAGCCCACCGCGCAAAGGCGTGGCCGCGGCTGGGTCTATGAGCTATTCACGCCGCCGGCGCTGTACTACGACCGCCAAACGGCAAGCGTGCGCGCGCTGCCCGCGACGGCGTCTGCGCCGGCGGATGCCACCGACGCGGAGATCGAGCTGCAGTTGGTGGAAGTGCGCCGGGCGCCGTTCCGCCTCCAGCTGGTGGGCTATGCTGGCGATCCGGGAGACCTGCGCGGCATCTTTGTGCAGCCGGGTTCGAGCGAGACTTTGATTCTCCGTGGCGGCGAGCGAATTGCCGCGCAGGGGCTGCGGGTAGAGAAGATCGACCTGTCTTGTCCCGGAACCGGCGCCGGTGATGACGCCACGGCCGACGTTGTGGCCCGAGCGATCGTGCAAGATGAATTCGCCGGCGAAGATGTCACTCTGAGCAATCGCGAGCCGTGCCTCGCCGGCGCGCCGGTGGGAGTGTTCACCAGCCGCAAGACTCCCGGCTTCCGCCGTGAATTGCGAGAGGGGGAGTCCGTCGGACTCAACGGATGGTGCTACTGCGTCACGCATATCGATCTGCAGCCCGCGCAGGTGGCGATCGCGTGCCTGCTGCCGGGCGCGACCGAACCGCGCAACCGCATCCTCGCGGCGACGCCCACCATCCCGGCGGTCGCGCAAAGATTTTCCCGGACTGCGCCGGCTGGAGACGGCGCGACCCCGACCCGCGTGCCATGAAGACCACCATCCAGTTCCACCTCGTCGCCGCGGTCGCGGCGATCCAACTCTCGTTCACCGCCGCCGCCAGCGAACCGGCGCCCGAAAAGAGCGGCGGCGTTGATTCCGACCACAACCGGGCGCGGGCGGAGCTGCTCGATGAAGTCGAGCGGACCTGGCGGCGGCCCGGTGTGCCTGCCGGGCCTGCGTCCGGACCGGCCGGCGAGGCGCCGGCGGCGCCGCTGGCGCAGAAACTCGAGGCTATCACCATTCCGACGGTGAGTTTTGCCAACGTGGAATTGAGTCGCGTGGTCAGCGCGCTCGGCGCGGTGGCGGGGGAATTCGATGCCACCGGCGTGAGTCCGAAAGGAGTGAACATCATCCTGATCGATCCGGCGAACGCCAACCCGACGGTCACCATCACCCTGCGGAATCTGCCGCTGAAACGCATCCTCGACTTCGTGACAGAAGCCGTCGGCTACCAGTACCAGGTGATGACGGACGCGGTGGTGGTGCGACCAGGCGGCGAGCGTTCCGTGCTGACGACGGAGGTGTTTCCGGTCGCACGCGGCACCGTGATCCGCATGATGGGGCAGGGAAGCAGCGCAGCCCGGAACAGCCGCCCGCCGGAGCCGGGGGTCGGAGCCCCGGACGGACAGGCACCCGCGGAATCGGCGCAGGCTCTGCGCCATTTCTTTGAACGGGCCGGCGTGGGGTTCGACGGCGCCGGAGGCAGCAGTCTTGCCTACGACGGCTCGGCGATCATCGTGACGCAGACCTCGCGGAATCTCGAACGCATCCGCACGATCCTGCGCCGCTACCGGGACGTGCGCCAGGTGGCCATCGAGGCCCGATTCATGGATGTGCAGGCCGGGGCGCTCGATGAGCTCGGCATCCAGTGGAACATCGGGCGGAGGCCCGTGCCGCTGTTGGACCCGCAGACGGGCGCACCATTGCTCGGTCCCGACGGTTCGCCGCGCGTCGAGTATCGGGAAGTCTACCGGACCGCCGATCCCGCCGCCGGCACCGCCGTCAATCGAACGCTGGCCGAGGCCTTCCGGCACAGTCAGCATCCCAGCGATATCATCGTGGACGACAAGGTGGTGGGCTCGCTCGCGCCCCCCACGCTGCCGGGCGCGAATAACCTCGGCGAGGCGGGGGGCAATTTCGCCACCCTGGCAGGCACGATTGGAGAGTTCGACGTCAACGCCGTGGTGAGGGCGCTGGCGCAGAAGAACGGGTCGGACTTGCTCAGCGCGCCCCGCGTCACGGTGCTGTCGGGCAGCGAAGCCCTCATCACGGTGGCGCAGGAAATGCGGTATCCCCAGTCGTTCGGCGCCATTCAGAGCCAGGTGGGCAGCGGCCGGACCACGGGGGACGGCAGCAGCGGCTCGGCGGGTGTGGCCATCACCGCCGGCACGCCGCAGGAGTTCGCCACGCGCAACGTCGGCGTGGAGCTGCGCGTGACGCCGACCGTCGAGGAGGACGGGCACAGCATCAGCCTGGAGCTGAACCCAAAGGTCACCGAGTTCGAGGGCTTCATCGAATACGGAGGGCCCAGCATCGCCATCTCTGGGGGCCGTACGGTCACGGTGCCGCCCGGTTTCTTCCAGCCGATCTTCTCGGTGCGCGAGGTGAGCACGCGCGTGACCATCTGGGACGGCGCCACGATCGTCATGGGAGGACTGACGCGGGAAGAAGTGAAGAAAGTGGAGGACAAGGTGCCCATCCTCGGGGACATTCCGCTCCTCGGCCGCGTCTTCCGGACCAAGGGTGAGAGCTCGCAGAAACGCAATCTGCTCATCTTTGTGACGGCGAATCTCGTCACTCCCGGCGGCGCCCCGCCGGGTCTTCGCGCCGGCGACGCCGCGCCGGTTGAGGTTCCCCGATCGCCCGCGCCGCGCGCGCGCCGGGCGCGCTGAAATTCACGAAGAATTTCGGTTTACGCGGACGGCAGATCGGTCTTGGCTGCGCGCATGGCCAAATGGCTGCTGGTTGACGGCTTCAATCTCGCGTATCGCTGTTTCTTCGCGGTGCCCGAGCTGACGCGCTCCGACGGCTTCCCGACCAACGCCGTGCACGGCTGGGTCAAATCCCTCTGGAAGCTCGATTCCCAGGAAAAGCCCGTGGCCACGCTGGTCTTCTTTGACCTCGGCGGCGCCCAGGACCGGCTCGCCCTGCTGCCGGAGTACAAGGCGCAGCGTGAGGAGATGCCCGCGGCGCTCGAGAAACAGCTCCCCTACATCAAAGCGCTCACGCGCGCGATGGGACTGGTCGGCGTCGAGCAGGACGGGGTCGAGTCAGACGACCTGCTGGCGTCGGAGGCGGTGCAATTGGCGGCGCAGGGGCACGAGGTCCTGATCGTCAGCGCCGACAAGGATTTTGCCCAGATCGTCGGCGCGCGCATCCAGATCATGCTGCCGCCGCCCTCGGCCAACCCGAAGCTCGGCTGGCGCCGGCTCGACACGGCCGGGGTGGTGGAGAAATTCGGCGTGCCGCCCGCGCTGATTCCCGACCTGCTGGCGCTGGTCGGCGATTCCTCGGACAACATCCCGGGCATTGAGGGCGTCGGTCCCAAGACGGCGGCGCGCTGGTTGCAGCACTTTGGGAATCTCGAGGGCGTGATCGCGCACGCCCGGGAGCTGAAGCCCGAGCGTTTCCGGGAGTCGGTGGCGGCGCTGTCCGATCTGGTCCGGCGCAACCTGAAGCTGACGACGCTCAACCTCGGCCTGCCGACCGTCGCGGCGGAGCGGCCGGCCGCCGATTCCGAGGAGCTCTTCCGGCTGCTGGAGGAGCTGGAGATGCGGTCCAGCCTGGCGGAGGCGCGGCAACGCTACGCGCAGGCGGAGCTGTTCTGAAGCGTCCGGCGGGGCCGGATCGGGGGCGCCCAAGAGACATCCGAGTACCGTCAGGAAATCGCAGGGCCGCTGGCTTGCCCGAGCGATTTCGCTCATCCTTCGACAGGCTCAGGATGACCCAAGAGTGGTCGAGGATGACCCTGGGCGAAGTCGAACGGGTCAGGGCCGCGAGCCTGCCGAGGGGCTGCGCCCCAATTTGAGGGTGCGATTCTGTCACGCGGCAGAACGCCCCTACGGTACTGTCTTTCGAAAGGGTTCTCGGATCGCTCCTACCGGCCCTCGGGCGAAAGCCCCTGCGGGTCGAAGATGTAGCCGACGCCGTGGACGGTGCGGAACGCGCCCAGGTCGATATTGTGCTTCTTGAACAGGTCGCGAACCTTGACGACGTATTGATCGAGCGAGCGGCTGCGGACGTCGGCGTGCAGGCCCCACACGGAATGAATCAGGGCTTTGCGCGTGATGACCACGCCCTGGTTGTTGTACAGGTAGGTGAGGATCCCGAGTTCCTTGCGGCCGATGACTTCGGTGGCGCCGTCGGGAAACTGGGTCTCGAGGCGGACCGGATTGATCTTCACGCCCAGGAACTCGAACGGCTCGTCGACGATCTTGACATTCTTGGTGATGTTGAAATCGGCGCGGTACTCGGCGCGACGGAGCACGGCGTTGATGCGGGCGACGAGCTCGGGATAGCCGAAGGGCTTGGTGATGTAGTCGTCGCCCCCCATCTCGAGGGCCTTGACTTTGTTCACCTCGAGGGTGTTGCCGGTGAGGAAGATGGTGGGAACCGAGATGTCGCTCTTCTTCAGCTCCTCCATCAGCGCGAAGCCCGACTGGTCCGGGAGGGTGAGATCGAGCAGCATGAGGTTGGCGAAATTGCGCTTGAGAAAGCGCAGGGCTAGGAGGCAGCGGTTGCAGACCTGGGTCTGCATGCCGGCGTCCTCGAGGTGCTGGGCGATGAGCTTGGCGAGTTCCTCCTCGTCCTCCACCACCAGAATCAGCGGCTTCGGTTCTGATCGTGTCGGACGCGAGGGCGGAATGGGGTTCAGAGGTCGCTCGGTCATGGGATTTACAGCGAACGTGGTTGCCTAGTAGCCGTCCAATCGGACGCTTTTTTACAAATCGCGCCGCACTTGTCAAAGGAATCCTCGGGCGGGCCCGCGGCACCCAATTTGTGCTTGAGTGTATTGACGCGGTGTGTGCTTTGGCCGCGTGCCGGACAAAACTCCCTTGCTGATGGTGGGTCTGCCCAAGGGCAGCCTCGAGGAATCAACCAAGAACCTGTTTGCCAAGGCGGGGTTCAAGATCACGGTGAGCTCGCGCTCCTACCGGCCGGCGATCGATGACCCCGAGCTCGACTGCCGCATGGTGCGGGCGCAGGAGATGAGCCGCTATGTCGAGCACGGGTTCTTCGACTGCGGGCTCACCGGCTACGACTGGATTCAGGAAAACGGGTCGCAGGTGGTGGAAGTCTGCGATCTGATCTACAGCAAGGCCTCGGCGCAGAAGTCGCGCTGGGTGCTGGCAGTGCCGGAGAATTCGCCGGTCCGCCGCGCCGAAGATCTGGCGGGGAAGCGCGTCGCCACCGAACTGGTCAGCACCGTCCGCCGGTACTTCGCGGAGAAGAAGGTGCCGGTGGAAGTGGAGTTCTCCTGGGGTGCGACCGAAGTGAAGGTGCCCGACCTGGTGGACGCGATCGTGGACATCACCGAGACGGGGGGGTCGCTGCGGGCGAACAGCCTGCGCATCGTGGACACGCTGATGTACACGAACACCAAGTTCATTGCGAACAAGGCCAGCTGGAAGAATGCCGCGAAGCGGCGCAAGATCGAGACCATCGCCCTGCTGCTCACCGGCGCGCTCGAGGCGGAGAGCAAGGTGGGGCTGAAGCTCAATGCGCCCAAGGCGAGCCTCGCCAGACTCCTAAAGGCGCTCCCGGCGCTGCGCAATCCGACCGTGTCGCCGCTCGCCTCGCCCGATTGGGTGGCGCTGGAGACGATCATCGACGAAAACGTGGTGCGCGAGATCATCCCGAAGCTCAAGGCGCTCGGCGCCGAGGGGATCATCGAATACCCGCTGAACAAGGTGGTTTATTGACGGCGATCCGGGTGGCGGCCGGTCCGCGCGCGGCCGCCCGGCCTGCCGTCACGGTTCGTCATGAAAACGACCCTCGGACTCCTTCAGCACGCCTGCGCCGCCGATCCGGAGGCGAACCTCCGGAGGGCGCTCGCGCTGGCGGAGCGCGCGGCGCGGCGCGGGGCCCAAATCATCTGCACGCAGGAGCTGTTCCGGTCGCAGTACTTTTGCCAGAGCGAGAACTACGCGAATTTCCGCCTGGCCGAGCCGATTCCGGGACCGACCACGGCGGCGTTTGCGCGGCTGGCCCGGCGGCATCGCGTGGTCGTGATCGCATCGTTGTTCGAGAAGCGCGCGGCCGGCCTCTACCACAACAGCGCGGCGGTGATCGACGCCGACGGAACGCTGCTCGGCGTCTACCGGAAGATGCACATCCCGGACGACCCGCTCTACTACGAGAAGTTCTATTTCGCCCCGGGCGACACCGGGTTTCGCGCCTGGCCGACCCGCCACGGGCCGATCGGTGTGTTGATTTGCTGGGACCAATGGTACCCGGAAGCCGCCCGAGCGACGGCGCTGCAGGGCGCCGAAATCCTCTTCTACCCGACCGCGATCGGCTGGCATCCGCGGGAGAAGCGAAAGTATGGCGGACTCCAGGCCGGCGCGCGGGAGACGATCCAGCGGGCGCACGCCATCGCCAACGGCTGCTTTGTCGCGGTGGTGAACCGCATCGGGCGGGAGCGGCCCGCGGGCGGAGCCGGCCTCGAATTCTGGGGACAGAGTTTTGTCGCGGGGACGAGCGGACAGGTTCTGGTGAAGGCCGGCACCGACGAGGAGGCGGTGCTGCTGGCGACCGTCGACCGGAAGGAGGTCGACGCCACCCGCACCCATTGGCCGTTCCTGCGCGATCGCCGCATCGATGCCTACGGCGACCTGCTGAAACGGTATGGCGCCGGCAACCCTCAACCGCGCAGACGCGCCAGGCCGTCGTGACGGAGGGGCAAAGAGGCGACGCCGGCGCCACCGCCTCCCCGGCCGCGTTGGGCTTTCGCATGCCGGCGGAGTGGGAGCCGCAGACGGCGGTGTGGCTGTCGTGGCCGTACCGGCGGAAGACCTGGCCCGGACATTTCCGGGGAATCCCGCAGAAGTTCGCGGAAATCGTCGCGGTCATCAGCCGTTTTGAAGAGGTGCGGGTCAACGTGGGCCGGTCGCTCCAGGCGACGGCCTGGCGGCTGATCAAGGAAGCGAAGGCCGATCTGGCGCGGGTGAAACTCTTCGATCACGCCACCAACGATTGCTGGTGCCGCGACCACGGCCCGGTCTTCGTGAAGAACGATCGCACGGGCGAAGTGGCCCTGACGGACTGGACCTTCAACGCCTGGGGCGGCAAGTATCGGCCGTTTGACCTCGACAACCAGATCCCCGCCCGGATCGCGGAGGCATTGAGCCTGCGGCGCTTTCCGGTGGACCAAGTTCTGGAGGGCGGCTCCATTGACGTGAATGGGGCCGGACTGCTGCTTACGACCGAGGCCTGCCTGCTGAACCCGAACCGGAATCCGCGGCTGGACCGCCGGGAGATCGAACAGGCGCTGCACGATCAGCTCGGCGCCGACCAGGTGATTTGGTTGGGCGAGGGAATCGCCGGCGACGACACGGACGGACACATCGACGATCTGAGCCGTTTTTTTCGGACCGACGGTATCGTGACCGCGGTGGAACGCGACCCGCAGGACGTGAATCACCGGCCGCTCCAGGAGAATCTGGCGCGGCTGCACGGCCTGGCGCCGCGCGTCGGACCCAAGCCGGAAATTGTGGAGCTGCCCATGCCGGAACCGTGTTATTGCGATGGGCAGCGGCTGCCGGCGACCTATGCCAACTTTTTGGTCCTGAACGGCGCCGTGCTGATGCCGGCGTTCCGACAGCCGCGGCGCGACGCCGAAGCGGCGGCAGTGCTCGCCGGCTGTTTCCCCGGGCGCGAAGTCATCCCGATCGACTGCCTCGGGCTGGTGCTGGGCCTCGGCACGCTGCATTGCATCTCCCAGCAACAGCCGGCGGCCGGGGGGGCGGGCGCGGCGGACCCGGCTGGAGTCGAATTGTGATTGTGCGCTGCCGGGTCCTGCGGCACGTTGGGCGGCCGCAACGGACCGCCGATCAAGCCTCCGTTCTCCGGATTACGATGCGAAAGACGGGCCTCTCTCTCCTAGCGGCCGCGGGATGCAGCCTGGCGGCCGGTTGCGCTTCGATCGAGGCGATGCGGAGCACCGTGCAGGACCGCCTCGCGGGGGCGCCGCCCAAGGTGCGCATCGTCAAGGGAGAAGCGCGCGAGGTCTATGACGCGGCGCGCCGGGCGATGGAGAGGCTCGGCTACCAGCTGACCGTCGGGGGCCCGGCCCAGGGTCGCCTGGAGGGGCTCTCGCGCGTCGGGGGCGGCGACGATTTCCGGTCCTCGCGGCAGCGCGCCATCTCGGTCCGCCTCCAGCCGCGCGAGGGGGGCGACGTGGCGGTGGAAGTGCGGCTGAGCGAGATTGTTGAGGAGAGCTTCAACCGTCTGGCCAACCCGGCCACCGAGACGCCTCTGCGGGATTCGCCGGCGTACGACGCGTTCTTCGAGGAATTGGAGCGACAGCTCCAAGGCGGGATGGCGAAATGACTTAGCGCGCCGGGGCCGGCTCGCCGCGGCGGGAGCCGCGGATCCGGCGGGGAGCGCGGCCCGGATTTTGGGCTTGCCGCGCGCGCGCCGGGCTGGGAGCTTGCCGGTTTGCGGCATTTATAGGCACCGCCCGCGCACCGCCGCAATGCTCCCCCGGGCGGCTTACGCAAAATCAAACTTCCAACCAACGGCCACAGGGCCGGCGCGGAGGGTGACCGCCTTGGAGCAGGCGGGCGCACTTCGTTTCCTCAAATGAGTTCAGTCATGCAAGAATTGCTCGCGCAGAGCTCCTTCGACACCTTGAAGGAGGGCGCGATCGTCCCGGGCGTCATCACCGAGATTCGCCAGAATGAGGTCGTCGTCGACATCGGCGGCAAAGCGGAGGGGATCATTCCGGCCTCGGAGTTCGGTGATCTGGGCGAACTGCAGATCGGATCGCAGGTCGAGGTGATCCTGGAGAAACTGGAGGACCGGAACGGCAATCCGATCATCTCCTATGATTTGGCGCAGCAAAAGAAGAACTGGGAGAACATTCTCCAGAAGTGCTCCGAAGGCTCGGTCGTCTCGGGGCGGGTCAAGACCAAGGTCAAGGGCGGGCTGATTGTCAGCATCGGCGTCGATGCCTTTCTGCCGGCCTCCCACATCGACATCCAGCCGCCCAAGAATCTCGATCAATATCTCGGCCAGACCTACGATTTCAAGGTTCTCAAGATCAACCAGGACCGCAAGAACATCGTCCTCTCGCGCCGCGAGCTCATCGAGGAGCAGCGCCAGCAGAAGCGGCGTGACCTGCTGGACAGCATCCAGCCCGGCCAGATCCGCAAGGGCGTGGTCAAGAACATCACGGATTTCGGCGCGTTCATCGACCTCGATGGCATGGACGGTCTGCTGCACATCACGGACATGAGCTGGGGCCGGATCTCGCACCCGAGCGAAATGCTCAAACAGGGCGAGGAGGTCCAGGTCATGATCATCGAGGTCAACCGCGAGAAGGAGCGCGTATCGCTGGGGCTGAAGCAGACGACCAAGAACCCGTGGGACGATATCGAGCACAAATTCCCGGTGGGCGCCAAGGTCCGGGGCAAGGTGGTCAATCTCGTGCCCTACGGGGCCTTTGTCGAAATCGAGCCAGGCGTCGAGGGCCTGGTGCACATCACCGAGATGTCGTGGACGAAACGCATCACCAAACCTTCGGAGATTCTCAAGGTCGGGCAGGAACTGGACGCAGTCGTGCTGGGCATCCAGAAGGAGGAGCAGAAGATCTCCCTGGGCATCCGCCAGCTTGAGCCCAATCCCTGGGACATGGTGCGCCACAATTACCCGATCGGCGCCCGCGTTCGCGGCAAGGTGCGCAACATGACGACGTATGGCGCCTTCATCGAACTCGAGGAGGGCATCGACGGCATGGTGCACATCTCGGACATGTCGTGGACCCGCAAGGTCAACCACCCCAGCGAACTGCTCAAGAAGGGCGACGAGGTCGACGCGATCGTGCTCGACGTCGACGCCCAGCAGCAGCGCATTTCGCTCGGAATGAAGCAGCTCACGCCCGATCCGTGGTCGGACATCGACAGCTTCTTCCGGATTGGCGATGTGGTGCAGGGCACCGTCACCAAGATCACGTCCTTCGGCGCGTTCATTGAGCTGGCGAACGGCATCGATGGTTTGGTGCATATTTCGCAGATCAGCGAAGAGCGCGTCGACAAGGTGAAAGACGTGCTGAAGCCGGGCCAGCAAGTCACGGCCCGCGTGATCAAGATCGACCGCGACGAGCGCCGGCTCGGCCTGTCGATCAAGGCGGCGAACTACTCGCAAGAGCAGCTGGCGGCGGAGACGGCCACCTACGAGATGCTCAATCGCCAGAGCAGCGGCAGCGACATGATGAATCTGGGCGATATTCTCGACGAAGCCGCCAGCAAGGACAACGAGCCTTAGCCGCGCTCGACACGCAGGTCAGCAGCGCCACGCGCCCGGTCAAGACCGGGCGCTTTTTATTGCCGCGGCGGGAGGACCCGGATCATTTCGCCGGCAGCAGGGATTCCAGCTCCGCTTTGACCCGGGTGAACTCGTCCTTGAGCGGGGGGAGGAGTGCCGGCACGTCGCCGAGCGAGCTCTGGCGGCCCAGCATCTCGACGCGCTCGCACATCGTGCGCAAGGTGCTGGCCCCGAAATTGGCCGAGCTGCCCTTGAGGCTATGGGCCGCGAGGGTCAACCGATGGGCATCGCCGTGTGCCACGGCGTCCTCGAGTTCGGCAATGCGGGCGGGCGAGTCATCCAGGTAGATCTGGACGAGGTCGCGAAAGAAGGAGTCGTCACCGGGATTCAGCTCGCGGAGGGCGGCGATGGCATTGGGGTCCAGCAGGGGCACGGGGGGGGTGGCTTCGCACGAACGGCAGGCTGGGGTGCGGCGGCGGAGTTGGCATGGCCCGACCCGACGCCGGGGAGGCAGGTTGAAGGAAAGCGCCGTGCGAGCCTGCTGCAATCGAAAAGGGGGCCCGGCGGCGCGCTCCGGAAATCGGCGGAACGGGCGCGCGCCCGCCATGGCCGGGCGGATTCCCGGCGCATCCGCGGTTCGGGGCGGCAGATGTGAAGTTCATATCATTAGATACGGATACGATGATATTTTCCTTGCGCCTCGATGGTAGGGTGTTTTCCTAACCTGCCTATCATGGCCAACTCATTTGTCTTCTCCTCGGAGTCGGTGGGCGAAGGGCACCCGGACAAGGTGGCGGATTTGATCTCCGACAGCGTGCTGGACGCCTGCTTGGAACAGGATCCCCACAGCCGCGTGGCCTGCGAGACCTTGGTGAAATCCAACATCGTGGTCATCGCGGGCGAGATCACCACAGCCGCGAAGGTGGCCTACGATCAGGTGGTGCGCGCGGCCATTCGCGAGGTGGGCTACGTCCACGATGACGACCTATTTCATGCCGATCGGGTTTTCATCAATAACTACCTCACCCGCCAGTCGCCCGACATCGCCCAGGGCGTCGATGAGCGGGCGGCGGAGGGCAAGGCCACGGCTGAGCAGGGGGCGGGCGATCAGGGTTTGATGTTCGGCTACGCCTGCAACGAGACGCCGGAGATGATGCCGACGGCGATCATGTTCGCGCACCGGCTCGGCCGGGAGCTGACCAAGGTGCGCAAAGCGGGGCTGGTCCGCTGGCTGCGCCCCGACGCGAAGTCGCAGGTTTCGATCCGCTACGAGAATGACAAGCCGGTGAAGGTGGAGAATGTCGTCATCTCGACGCAGCACACCCCCGATGTCCGGCATGCGGACATCCGTGATTTCCTCATCGAATATGTCATCAGGAAGGTCATCCCGGCGAACATGCTCGATGCCGACACCAAGTACCTGATCAACCCGACCGGCCGTTTCGTCGTCGGGGGACCCGAGGGCGATTGCGGTCTGACCGGCCGGAAGATCATCGTTGACTCCTATGGCGGCTGGGGCCGCCACGGCGGCGGCGCCTTTTCGGGCAAGGATCCCTCGAAGGTCGACCGTTCGGCCGCGTACATGTGCCGCTGGGTGGCGAAGAACATCGTCGCCTCCGGACTGGCCGAGATCTGCGAACTCCAAGTGGCCTATGCCATCGGCTTCCCCGAGCCGGTGAGCATCTGGGTCGACTCGATGGGCACCGGGAAGGTTGACGACCAGGTGATCGCGCGAGCGGTGGCGAAGGTCTTCAGCTTCAAGCCGGCCAACATCATCAGGCAGCTCGATCTGCTCCGGCCAATTTACCGGCAGGCGACCAACTACGGGCACTTCGGCAAGCCCGACCTGCCCTGGGAGCAGCTCAACCGAACGAAGGATCTCCTCGCCGCCGCGAAATGACCGCGGCCTGCGGACCCGTCATCCCAATCCTGCCATGCCAACCGCCACCTCATCTTCCCTGCAACACGATTTCAAAGTGCGTGATCTCGCCCTCGCCGAAGCCGGCCGGCGGGCCATCGACGTCGCCGAGAAGGAGATGCCCGGCCTCATGGCGGTGAGGGCCAAATACGCCCGGGAGCGGCCCCTCCAGGGCGCGCGCGTCACCGGCTCGCTGCACATGACCGTGCAGACGGCGGTGCTGATTGAAACGCTGGTGGAGCTGGGGGCGTCGGTCCGCTGGGCCTCCTGCAATATCTTCTCCACCCAGGACCACGCCGCCGCCGCCATCGCCAAGGGGGGTGTCGCGGTGTTTGCCTGGAAAGGAGAGACGCTCGAGGAGTATTGGGACTGCACCGCCGAAGCGCTTCGCCATCCCGGCGGCAAGGGGCCGCAGCTTGTGGTGGACGACGGCGGCGACGCCACGCTGCTGATTCACAAGGGCTACGAACTCGAGGAGGGGAGCGACTGGGTGAACCGGCCTTCCGGGTCCCAGGAAGAGGAAGTCATCAAGAATCTCCTGCGGCGCATTCACGCCGAAGATCCGCTCCGCTGGCACACCGTGGTCAAGGACTGGCGCGGTGTTTCCGAGGAGACGACGACGGGCGTGCACCGCCTCTACCAGCTGCACGAGGCGGGCAAGCTGCTGGTGCCGGCGATCAACGTCAACGACTCGGTCACCAAGTCGAAGTTCGACAATCTCTACGGCTGTCGCGAGTCGCTCGCCGACGGAATCAAGCGGGCCACCGATGTCATGATCGCCGGCAAGGTGGCGGTGGTGTGCGGCTACGGCGACGTGGGCAAGGGCTCGGCGCATTCGCTGCGCGGCTTTGGGGCGCGCGTGCAGGTAACGGAGATCGATCCCATCAACGCGTTGCAGGCCGCGATGGAGGGATTCGAAGTGACCACGATCGAGGAAACGCTGGGGCGGGGGGACATCTACGTCACCTGCACGGGCGATTGCGACGTGATCACCCTGGGGCACATGGAGCGGATGAAGGACCAGGCGATCGTCTGCAACATCGGGCATTTCGACAACGAGATCCAGATGGCCCGCCTCAACGCGGCGCCGGGGGTGAAGAAGCTCACCGTCAAGCCGCAGGTCGATCGGTATCTGTTTCCCGACGGGCACGCGATCTACGTGCTCGCCGAGGGACGCCTGGTGAATTTGGGGTGCGCCCACGGCCATCCGTCGTTCGTGATGTCGAACAGCTTCACCAACCAGATTCTGGCGCAGATCGACCTGTGGAAGCACAAGGATGTCTACCGGGCCGGCGTGTATCGATTGCCGAAGCACCTCGATGAGGAGGTGGCGCGCCTGCATCTGGAGAAGATCGGGGTGAAACTTACGCGGCTCACCCAGCGGCAGGCTGACTACCTCGGCGTGAAGGTCGAAGGTCCTTACAAGCCCGAACACTATCGGTACTGAGCGGGCGCAGGGCCGCGGTGGGGCCGGGGCGTTTTCAAAGCGCGCCGAGTACGGCCATTGTCGCGCAAAGGTTCCCGTCCTGCGATGATCAGAGCGCGGCTGGCTCTAGTCCTGCGCGGTCGCGGGTAAGGAGCGTTGGCTGCGCCAATCATGCACATAGAGTGGCTAGCAAATAGCCGGCCATTAGTCGGTAATGGACGTTATTTGACTTTATAACTAAAGATACAGATGATAGGCAAACCGATTCTCCATGGAGCCCGATACGCCGAAGCTGCTGTCCTCCAACGAGGGCATCAAGACGCGCAGCCATTACCTGCGGGGTGAACTTGCGCGCGAGTTCGCCGACGCGACCACGGGAGCCGTCAGCGAAGAGAGTGCCCAGATTGCCAAATTCCACGGGCTCTATCTCCAGGATGATCGCGACCAACGCCTCGCCCTCAAGAAGGCGGGCAAAGAGAAGGCGCACATGTTCATGCTCCGCGTGCGTCTGCCGGGCGGGCGGTGCACGCCGCAGCAATACCTCGCGCTCGATCGCCTCGCCGACGAGCGCGGCAACCGCACCCTGCGCCTGACCACGCGCCAGACCTTTCAGCTTCACGGGGTGCTCAAGGGCGACGTGAAGCCGCTCATCCAGGGCATGCACGCCGTGCTGCTCGATTCCATCTCCGCCTGCGGCGATGTGAACCGGAACGTCATGGCGCCGCCGAATCCCGAGCGCTCGCCGATCCATCAGCAGGTTTACGAACTCGCCCGGGCGTTCAGCGAGTTCGCGCTGCCCAAGACCCGGGCCTACCACGAAATCTGGCTCGGCGAGGACTTGGTCGCGGGCGGCGAGCCGCCCGCGGAGCCGCTCTATGGCGCGGCCTACCTGCCGCGCAAATTCAAGACCGGCTTTGCCGTGCCCCCGTCCAACGATGTCGACGTGTTCTCCCAGGACCTGGGCTTCATCGCGGTGGTCGAGGGCGGCCGGCTGGCCGGGTTCAACGTGGCGGTCGGCGGCGGGATGGGCATGAGCCACGGCAATGCCGAGACGTTTCCGCGCCTGGCCGATGTGATCGGTTTCGTGGCGCCCGACCGGGTGCTGGCGATCGGCGCGGCCGTCATCGGCGCCCAGCGCGATTACGGCGACCGCGTCAACCGCAAGCACGCCCGCTTGAAGTACACGATCGAAGACCGCGGCATCGCGTGGTTCCGGGCCGAGGTGGAGCAGCGTGCCGGCTTCCAGCTCGCGCCCGCGCGGCCCTTCGAGTTCACCCGGATAGCCGATGACTATGGCTGGCACCGCGCCACCGATGGCACGTGGTATTGCGTGCTCTTTGTGCTGAGTGGGCGCGTCCAGGACACGCCGCCCCGCCGCCTGAAGACCGCCCTGCGCGAGATCGCGCGAGTCCACGAGGGCGATTTCCGGCTCACGCCGTCGCAGAATATCAGCATCTCCGGCGTCAGCGAGGGCGGCAAGGCGGCGATCGAGGCGATCCTCGCTGAGCACGGCCTGGCGGATCAGAACCGGCAGAGCGGCCTGCGCCTCCATGCGCTCGCGTGCGTGGCGCTGCCCACCTGCGGGCTGGCGCTGGCCGAAAGCGAGCGCGCGCTGCCGTCGCTCCTCGCGCAGCTCGAGGCGGTGCTGGCGGATTGCGGCTTGCGCGATGACGCGATCAGCATCCGCATGACCGGCTGCCCCAACGGCTGCGCGCGGCCGTTCCTCGCGGAGATCGGGGTCGTCGGCCGGGCGCCGAACAAGTACAACCTCTACCTGGGCGCCCGCCTGAATGGCACGCGGCTCAACCGGCTGTACGCGGAGTCGCTCAATCCGGAGGAGATCGTGGGACGGCTGACGCCGCTGTTGCGCCGCTACGCGCTCGAGCGGGAGGTGGGTGAACAGTTCGGCGATTTTTGCGCGCGCACAGTCCTGGCCCCGGTGGAGAGTCCGACCCAGCCGATCGGGGTCTGAGGGCCCGGCGATGGCCGGCAGCCTGCCGGCGCCACAGTCGGACACGCCGTCCGAAAATTGATGTGGCATTGGCGGACCATTGTGCGAACATCCCCGCTCCCTATGAACCCGGTACTCAAACTCCTCCTTGAGGGCGGCAGTCTCACCACCGTCCAAATGGCCCAGGTGCTAAACCTGACCGAAGCCGAGGTGAACCAGCAGCTGGAGCAGCTCAAGCAGCAGCGCATTTTCCTTGGGTGGCGCCCCGTGTTGAACCTCTCGAAGGAGGATGCGGGAGCCGTGCGTGCCGTCATCGAGGTGCGGATCACGCCGGAGCGCGGCGGGGGATTCAACCGTTTTGCCGAGCGCATCAGCCGGTTCGACGAGGTCGAGTCCTGCTATCTTATGTCCGGGGGTTACGACCTTCTGGTGTTTGTGACGGGCGCGAGCCTCCAGCGGGTGGCGGCGTTCGTGTCCGAGAAGCTTTCGACCATTGCGGGCGTGCTGTCCACGTCCACCCATTTCCTGCTGCGCTCCTACAAGGAGCAGGGGTACCTGATGGACGCGCCGGCGGAGGAGAACGGCCGGCTGACGGTGACGCCGTGACCCTTGATGGGCGGGGCCGGACGGCCGGGCGGACCGAACGCGGCGCGCCCGGCGGTCGCGCCCTGCCACTCACACCATGGATTCCAATCGTTTCATTGCCCGCCACGTCTCGACCCTGCCCAAGTCGGGGATCCGCGATTTCTTCGAAATCGTGGCGAAGATGCGCGACGTGATCTCGCTGGGCATCGGCGAGCCGGATTTCGTCACGCCCTGGCGGATCCGCGAGGCGGCCATCTTCGCCCTGGAGAAGGGCAAGACGCACTACACGTCGAATCTTGGCCTGATCGAACTGCGCCGCGCGATCTGCCGTTATGTGGGTGAGCATTACGGATTGTCCTATGACCCGGAGAACCAGGTGCTCGTGACCGTGGGGGTGTCCGAAGCCATCGACATTGCGCTGCGGGCGCTGGTGAATCCCGGCGACAAGGTGCTGTTCCACCAGCCCTGCTACGTGTCCTACCACCCGTCGGTCACCCTGACGCACGGGGTGGGCGTGCCGGTGCCCACCATGGCGGCGGATCACTTTGCCCTGACCGCCGCCGCGCTGGCGGCCGCCTGGCAACCGGGCTGCAAGCTGCTTCTCCTGAATCTTCCCTGCAATCCCACCGGCGGAACCTGCAGCGAGGAGCAACTCGGCCAGATCGCGCAGTTCTGCGTCGAGAAGGATCTGCTGGTGATCACCGACGAGATCTACTCGGAGCTCACCTTCGAGGGCCAGCATGTCAGCATCGCCCGTCTGCCCGGTATGACGGAACGGACGATCTTCCTGCATGGATTCTCGAAGGCGTTCGCCATGACGGGCTGGCGCATCGGCTACGCCTGCGGTCCGGCGCCGCTGATCGACGCCATGATGAAGGTGCATCAGTACTCGATGATGTGCGCCTCCATTCTCAGCCAGGAGGCGGCGATCGAGGCGCTGCTGCACGGCGAAGACGACGTGAAGCGCATGCGCGAGCAATATCACCGCCGGCGGGATTTCGTGGTGCGCCGTTTCAACGAGATCGGCCTTTCCTGCCATCTCCCGCGCGGTTCGTTCTATGCCTTTCCGTCTGTCGCCGCCACGGGCCTGGGCGAGCGCGAGTTTGCCTTCAATCTCCTGGAAAGGGAGCGCGTGGCCGTGGTGCCGGGCTCCGCGTTCGGTGAAAATGGGCGCGGCTTTGTCCGTGCCAGCTTCGCAACCGGTTACGACCAACTGGTGGAGGCCTGCCGCCGGATCGAACGCTTCGTCGCTGCGCGTGGCTCGGGGCGGTGAGCGATTGGCTTTAAGCTCGGCTGGACCCGCTGAAAGCTGTCAGCCTGAAGCTCACCGCTCATGAATCGCACCGTGGCCATCGTGGGACGCCCGAACGTCGGCAAGAGTCGCCTTTTCAACCGGCTGGCGCGCCGGCGCATCTCCATTGTCCACGACGAGCCCGGCGTCACCCGCGATGTGATCGCTGCCGAAGTCAAGGAGGGGAATTACACGGTGCTCGACACCGGCGGCATCGGATTGCGCGCCGGGATTTCTCCCGGCGGGGTCATCACCGCCGCCGAGGAGCAGGTCGCTTTTGCCATCAATTCGGCCCAGCTTATCCTGTTCCTGGTGGACGCCAAGGACGGTGTGACGGCGCTCGACCACCGCATCGCCGACCGGCTCCGCCGCAGCGGGAGGGCCGTGCGGCTCGTCGTCAACAAGATCGATTTCCAGGAGGCGCGCGGCGATGACCCTGATTTCTTCCGACTGGGGCTGGGCGATCCGCTCTTCATCTCCGCCGAGCACGGCGTCGGGGAGGCGGACCTGCGGTCGGCGATCCTGCAGACCCTCGGGCCGGCGGCGGCGGAGCCGGTTCCAGCGGCCGCTGCGCCGCCCTGCGTCTGCTTTGTCGGCCGCCCCAACGTGGGAAAATCCTCGCTCAGCAACCGGCTGATCCGGCGTGAGCGGCTGATCGTCAGTCCCGAGCCGGGCACGACGCGTGACGCGATCGACGTGCCGTTCACGTTCACGGGCCGCGACGGCCGATCGCATCCGTTCACGCTGATCGACACCGCCGGCCTGAAGGCGGCCCCGAAGCTCGCGTCGTCCGTGGAGTATTTCTCGCGCCTGCGCTCGCTTGACGCCATCCGGCGCGCTGACGTGGTCTTTCTCGTGCTCGATGCGCAGGAGGGCGTGACGCAGCAGGACAAGGCCATCGCCGGGGAGATCATCCGGGAGGCCAAGCCGGTGGTCATCGTTGTCAACAAATGGGATCTTGTGCACGACGCCTTCCGGCACCCCGCGGGCGTGACGGGTTACGCGAGCGAGCGCGAATTTCGCGAGAAGTTCGAGCGGGCGCTGTTCAAACGGCTGTTCTTCACGCCGGGGGCGCCGGTCGTGTTCGCATCCGCGGCGTCGGGCTACGAGATCGACCGGATGCTCAACGCCGCGGTCAAGCTGCACCGGCAGCTCGACGCCCGGCTGGCAACGCCCCGGCTGAACCAGACGCTGCTCCGCCTGACGGAACGGAATCCGCCGCCCGCCGTGGGCGGCAAACGGTTTCGCATCTATTACGCGGTGCAGACCGGCCACCGGCCCTTTCGCATTCGCCTCTTCTGCAATCAGGCGCGACGGCTCGCCGAATCGTACCGCCGGTACCTCGAGGCCGGCGTGATCGCGGAATTCGGACTGGCCGGGTGCCCGGTGCTATTCGACCTGGTCGGCAAGCCCGCGCGCGAGGCGTGGCACGCTTCGTCCGGCGCGAAGACGGAGGAAGATTAGCCGAGTGCTCGTTCTTGGCCGCAAACGGGCACAGGAAATTCCCGGCTGTGGCGGTGTCTCGGGCGCGCCGAAAGCCGCGGCGGACATCTCCGCCGACGACTGCGACCGATTCCGCGCCTCTGTGCAGCCAACCCCCTTACTCCGGCATTACCTTCTTCCACGCCGCCAGGAGCCGGTCGCAGGTCTTGTTGAACTCTTCGTTGATCTTCCGCCGGGCGGGATCGGCGTCGTACCAGGCCACGATCCCCTCGGCGCCGCGGCTGAAGGGGATGGAGCAGACGTAATCCGGCACGAGGCGTCTGATCTTGCTGTTGTCGAAAACCATGCTGTGGCTCTTGTCGCCGAGCAGGCCGGCGCCCCAATTCGGGTCGTACGCGGCGATCACGTCAGCGGGCACATGGACGATGTGCGCCTCGGCTCCGGCCGCGCGCGCGACCATCTCGAAGATCTGGTTCCAACTGAGCCATTCATCCGACGTGATGTGCACCGCCTCGCCGATCGCGCGGGCATTGCCCAGCAGCCCGACGAAACCGCGGGCGAAATCACTGTGGTGGGTGAGAGTCCAAAGCGACGTGCCATCGCCGTGGACGACGACCGGCTGGCCGCGCCGCATGCGGTCCACCGTCGTCCAGCCCCCATCCATCGGGACCAGCGTGCAGTCGTAGGTGTGCGACGGCCGCACGATCGTGATCGGGTACTTCTCTTCGCGGTAGGCGCGCACCAAGCGCTCCTCGCAGGCGATCTTGTTGCGGGAGTACTGCCAGAAGGGATTGTCGAGCACGGTGGACTCCGTGACCGGCAGCGCGGCAGGAGGCGTCTGGTAGGCCGAGGCGGAGCTGATGAACACGAATTGCCGCGTCCGCCCGCGGAAGAGTTCGAGGTCGGCCTCGATGTGGTCGGGCGTGAAGGCGATGAAATCGGCCACCGCGTCGAAGGACAGATGGCCGAGCGCGGCGCGGGCCGAGGCGGGGTCGCGGGCGTCGCCGCGCAGGAGCCGGGCGCCGGGCGGCGCGGGGCGGACGGACTGGCCGCGATTCAGCAGGAAGAGTTCGATGCCTTGGTCGAGCGCCCGCCGCGAACAGGCGGAGCTGATAATGCCGGTGCCGCCGATGAAGAGGACTTTCATGTGCGATTGATTTTGGGGTGTGGCTGTCCGCAGGGTCGACGCGAACGCAATGCCGCCGCTGCTCATTCGATGATCGCGGGCGGGGCCGGGGCTTTCGGCTGGATCGTGCAGGTGACGCGCTCGAAGACGGGAGCGTCGGCGTCCTTGATGACGAAATCCTTCGCCGCGGTGATCGTGACATCCTGCAGCGTCACGCCGGTGATGCGACTGCCCGGGAGCCCCGCGATCTTCCCGGCATTCCGCGCGTTCTCAATGGTGACGTGGTCAATGAGGACGTGGCGGATCGAGGGCACTTTGGTGGGATCCCCCTTGTAGTCCGGGCGGTTGTTGTCGACATAGGCGAGATCGAGCACGATCGCGTTGGCGACGTCCTTCATCCGAATGTCCGTGTAGCGGATGTTCTCCACCGGTCCGCCCGCGCCGATCATGGACTTGATGCGGATGCCGTTGTCGGTGCCCTGGAAGGTGCAATGCCGGACGAGCATGGCGCGGACACCGTCGGTGGTGCCGGAGCCGATCGAGATGCCGTGGCCGTGCTTGATCGTGCAATTCTCGATCAGGATATTGGTCCCGCCCGACTTGATAACGATGTCGTCGTCGCCCGTGTCGATGTCGCAGTCGCGGATGAGGGCGTTGGTGACGGGTCCGGGATCGATGGCATCGGTGTTGGGAGCATTGAACGGTGCGCGCACCTTGACGCGTTCGATGGTCAGATCGGTGACATTGCGGGGCACGAGATGAAACATCGAGGAGTTGGTGAGCGTGACGTCGGCGACATGAAGGCGCGCGCAGCCATTGATGACGACGAGATGCGGGCGCCGGTAGACGAGCCGGCCGGGCTGGGCACGCGCCGCCCGCTCCGACCAGGCCCACCAGAGCGCGCCGTTGCCGTCGATCGTGCCCGTGCCGGTAATGGCGACGTCGTGCAGGTGCGATCCGGTGATGAGCGGATCGGGGGTCTGGACGCGGGCACGGACTTCGTCCTGGGAATGGAGGCTGGCGGGATCGGGCAGACCGAAGTCCGCGAAATTGTCCGGCGCCTGGATGACGGCACCCGCCTCGAGATGGAGGTCCAGATTGGAGCACAGCGCAAACGACAGCGTGCGAAAGACACCCGCCGAGACCACGAGCCTCCCGCCGCCCGCCCGCTCGACCGCCGCGAGGGCTTTCTTGAACGCGTCGGTGTTAAGGGTGTGGCCGTCGCCGATCGCGCCGAAGTCGGTGAGCGTGAAGGTGCGGTCGGGGATGACCGGCAGGGCGGGGCGCACGTTTGCGGCGGCCGAGACATCGACGCTTCCGCGCGATGCAGGGATGACCGCCAGGGCGGCACTGACAACAACAATGGCGAGAATCGGGGCGGAGCGGTGGGCGCGGTTCATGGGGCGGTGAATGCAGTTGAGCGGAAATCGAAGATGCAGAGGTTCCGGTCCGCGGCGAGTCAGAAGGCGGGGGAGCGGGCGGGAAGGAGCCGACGGGCCCGCGGGCGGTTGACGCGACCGCCGGCGCTGGCGGCCGCAGCGCCCCGCCGATTTTGGTTGAAGGCGGCAGCCGGTCCCTGTTGCTAGCCCTGCAGCTGCCTCATGCCTGCCCCGCTCAAACCGGCTTTTGTAGGATCGGGACTTCTCGCCTTGCCGCAGTGCGACGGGCGGGCCGGAAGCCTGGCGTCGCGGTCGCAGCGATTTTGAACGATACTCCCGGCGACGAAGGCCGGCCTCGATGAAGAGATTCAAGACCACCCTGATCACGCTGCTCTACGTGGCAGCCGTAAACGCCTTTGGCTTCTGGGCGGCGTACCGGCTGGTCGGCTGGTTGGTCTCCAAGCTGCACCACTGGAATCCTTCGGTGACGGCGATCCTCCTGGGAATGTATTTCGCCGGCATGGTGGTGGGTGTCGCGATATTCGCCTACTCCTTCAAGATGTTGTTCGACGATGGGGGGGACGGCAAACAACCGCGCGACGCGGCGGATTACCTCATGTTTGCCTTGGTCTTTGGGAAGGATTTCGTCTGCTTCTTCATGTTTTTTGTCAGCTTCGGCTATCTTTGCTGGGAACTGCAGAATCTGAATGCGGCGCATTTCTCAGGCGCGCCGGCGGCGGTGGGCCCATGGATGCGCTACGTCTTCCTGTCGGGCGTCAACTTGATCGATTCGGATACCCTCGAAGTGTGGAAGATCTCGCTGCCGCAGATCGTGCCGCAGAGCACGCTCGCCAAGCTGCTCGTCTGGTTCTTCCATCTTTACATCAAGCTGGTCATCGCGGCGTTCCTGGTCCGGGTGCTCGTGTGGCTGGGCAAGACGAAGTAGATCGCCGGCGCCGGGCGCGCGCAGAATTGGATTGAACG
>DATIWI010000050.1:0-41827 GCA_035519475.1 Opitutaceae bacterium | reverse complement strand
CACGGTGCCGGCGCGCATGGTCATCCCCGGCCTGTTCAGCCCCGGGGCCGACGACGGCACGCACCGCTTCGTCTTCCACCTCGGCCAGGACCTCTCGCCCGCCGAGCCGCTCACCGACCGGGCCGCCCTCGCCCAAGGCTGCATCAGCCACACCGTCCTCGATTACTCCCGGCTCGGCCAGCCATGAAGCTCGTGATGTTCGACATCGACGGCACGCTCACCAACACCTACGTGAGCGACGAGAACGAGTTCGTCCGGGCAATCAAGGAGGTGCTGGGCCTCCCCAGCATCAACACCGACTGGGCCTCCTACCATCACGTCACGTCGGAGGGCGTGTTGAATGAGATCGCCCTCGCCCAGCTCGGGCGCCCGGTGTCGCGGGCCGAGAGCCGGGCTGTGCAGCGCCGCCTGGTCGAACTGCTCAGCGGCCCGCGCATCGCCGAGATCCCCGGAGCCGGCGCCTTCCTGCGCCGGTTGCGCGAGCTCGGCTATGCCGTGTCCCTCGCCAGCGGCGACTGGGAGTATTCCGCCCGCCACAAGCTGACCGCGGCCGCGCTCCCGGTCGACGGCCTGCCCGCGGCGTTTTGCGATTCCGCCGACGCCCGGACGGAGATCATGCGCCACTCCCAGCGGCGCGCGCTCCGGCACTACCGGTGCGAACGCTTCGACCAAACCGTCTACGTCGGCGACGCCGGCTGGGACGTCCGCGCCTCCGCGGAGCTCGGTTGGGATTTTGTCGGGATCGAGTCTGGCCCGGCGCCCTCGCGGTTGCGCGCCTTGGGCGTCCGCCATGTTTTCCCCGATTACCGGACGTCGGAGGCCCTGCTGGCCGCGCTGGACGCCGCGGGCGCTTCGTCCTGAACGGGTGCCGGCGATGGCCCCGCGTTTTCGGCTGGCTTTCCGACGGCCGTATTCGGGATTCTTCCCGTTGTGATCGAAGTCGAGAACCTCACGCGGGTTTTCCGCACCTACAAGAAGCAGCCCGGCTTCTGGGGCGGCGTGAAGGGGCTGTTCCGACGCGAATTCGAGGAGATCCGCGCGGCCGATCACATCAGTTTCTCCATCGCCGAGGGCGAGTTCGTCGGTTTTCTCGGCCCGAACGGGGCGGGCAAGACCACCACGCTCAAGATGCTCTCCGGCCTCATCTACCCCACCTCGGGCCGGGCGCGCGTGGCGGGCTTCGACCCGACCAAGCGGGAAAACGCCTATCGCCGCATCTTCGCCCTCGTCCTGGGCCAGAAGAACCAGCTCTGGTGGGACCTGCCCGCCATCGAGTCGTTCCTGCTCCTGCGGCACATCTACGGCCTGGAGGCCGCACCGTACCAGCAAACGCTCGACGAGTTGATCGCGCTGCTCGACGTCGGCCACAAACTCCACGTCATGGTGCGCGAGCTTTCGCTCGGCGAACGCATGAAGATGGAGCTGATCGCCGCCCTCCTCCACCGGCCGCGCGTGCTGTTCCTGGACGAGCCCACCATCGGCCTCGACGTCGTCTCGCAAAAGGCGGTGCGCTCGTTTCTGCGCGACTACAACCGCCGCTACCGCACCACCATCCTCCTCACGAGCCACTACATGGCCGACATCAAGGAGCTCTGCGAGCGCGTCATCGTCATCCACAAGGGCCGCAAGATTCACGACGGCGACATCGACCGCCTCGATGCCACCGGCAGTCGGATGAAAATCATCAAATTCCGGCCCACCGACGGGGTGCTCGCCCCCGGCGCGCTCCCGCCGCAGTTTGGCCGCGCCGAGCCCGCCGAGAATGGCGAATATGTGCTGCACGTGCCCGCCGAACAGACCGTCGCGATCTCCCAACAAATCCTCGCCGCCGGCCCCGTCGCCGACATCACGATCGAGGACGTGCCGCTGGAGGACATCATCGCCGAGCTGTTCGGCCGGCAGGCCTGACCGCACGCCGGCTTGGGCGGGCGGAACCCGCTTGCCTTACGGCGCGGCCCCGGCGAAATCGCTGCCATGAACGCCAGAACGCTGTCGATCTGCCAGGGTGATTCGCCTTCGAAGTCGACCGTCCCTCCGCGCCCGCCGGCCGCCCGCGCCCTCGCTCCCCTCCGCGGTCTCCGCTCGCGGCCGTGGCCGAATCCGCTGCTCGCGGCATTGGGCCTGCTCCTGGCTTCACCCCTCGCCCGCGCCCAGCCGGCGATCTCGGGCCCGCCGCCCGACGAGCGGTTCAAGGCCGACGCCCTGCTCGTCATCGCCCACCCCGATGACGAGACCCTGATCGCGGGCTACCTCGCCCGGGCGGCGCTCGACGAGCACCGCCGCGTCGCCGTGGTCTGCACCACCCGTGGCAATGCCGGGCAAAACCTGGTCGGCTACGAGCAGGCGGCCTCGCTCGCGGAGATCCGCGAATCCGAAGCGCGCGAGGCCATGGCGTCCATCGGCATTCGCCACGTGTGGTTCCTGCGCGCGCCGGATACGCCCGCCCCCGAGGTGCACGACGTCTTGCGGTCGCTGGGCGCGTGGGACCATGGCAAGGTGCTCGGCGAGGTCGTGCGCTTCATCCGCCTGACCCGTCCGGCGGTTGTCATCACCATGCTGCCGGACGTCGTTGCGGGGGAGAACCACGAGGATCACCAGGCCGCGGGGGTGGTCGCCACCGAGGCGTTCGACGCAGCGGGCGATCCGACGAGATTTCCGGAACAGGTGTCCACGCCGGAGGATCGCCTGTTCTACGGCAACCTGATCGAGGGGCTGCACCCGTGGCAGCCGCAGAAGCTCTATTTCTTCACGGATGCCTCGCACCTTGATTTTGTGCAAGGCAAGGGACCGGAATACGCGGTGACCGCGGCCTCGCCGTCCCAGAAGGTGACGTACGCGCGGCTCGCGGCCCGGGAAGCGAGCTTCCATCGGACGCAGGGCGACGTCGGCGATGCCGGCGAAAAGGCGCTCGCGACCGGAGACCTGAGCGCCTTTGAACCCCCCGTGCGGTTGATTCTCGGCAAGTCGCTGGTCGGCGGCACCCCGACGGGTGACGTCTTCGAAGGCACGATCGCCGATCCCCTGCCCTTTGCGCCGGTACGCGGCTACCAGGCCGTGTCAACCCGGCCCGCCATCGCGCTTGGCGGCCCGTGGGCGTTCTATGCGAATTTCTGGCCCGCCCATAACCTCGACCAGATGTCGCAGCTGCTCGCGCCCGAACTTGGCGTGGGCGGCGGTCAAAGCTTCCCTGTGCCGGTGCTGCTCCACAATGGCGCCGATCAGCTTCAAACCGTGACGGTTCGCGTTCAGCTGCCGCCGGGGTGGACGGAAGTCAGAGGATCCGGCACCTATGCGGTGGCGCCGCACGACTCCGCGCCGGTGCCGGCCCGTCTGCTCGCGCCGCGCCCCGCAAAATCCGAGTGGCAGTCAGTCACGTGGATCGCGGAGGCCGCCGGAAATGCGGTGGGTACAGCGACGCTTCGGGTGCGTGTCGGCGGGCCCTGACGGACGGCCACGCCGCGCGTACGATACCGCCGCCGCGCCCGCGCAGCCGAATCCCCGTCGGCCGACCGCGGCCGCCCGCCATCCGTGCCCCCTTCTGAGGCGCAGGTCATCGGGCACGATGTCAGCCAATAGTTGACATGTTTTCGGGACGTCGCGCCGGGGCTTCCGCCGGACGCGCGGTTGTCCGCAGGCGGCGGCGTTGGCAGGCGGCAGTGCCGGCTGCAGGCGGTCCGCGATTGTCCCTCACAGGCCCAGTTTCTCGCGCACCGTCTGTGCCAGGGCCCGCGCGTTGAACGGCTTCTGAAACACCACGGCGTCCGCCAGCTCCGGCGCCTTGGCCGCGGCGGCGGGCAGCTCCGAGATCGTCGTGAAGAACGGCCGGATGCCCGGCTGGAGTTCGCCCGCGAGCCGCGCCAGCTCCAGGCCGCTCGCGTCGCGCAGCTCCACCTCGGTGATGAGGGCATCGAAACTCCGCGTGCGCAGCAGCTCGCGGGTGCGCTCCAGGTCCGTGCTCTTCACCAGCTCGAATTCGCCGCCCAACATGTAGGCGAGCGCGTCGTTGACCGCCGGGTTGTCGTCGTGGAGCAGCAGCGCGGGCCGCACCGCCTCGCTCCACGGCCGCAGTCCGGCCAGGGCGGCCTGCAGCAGCCCCTCCGGCTCAGTCCCATCCCGGCCCAGCTCGGCCACGCCGGCCCGCAGCGGCGCATCGGCCAGCAGCGGCCTCAAGCGGCGCAGCTGCGCCATCACGGTGTTGCGCCCGCACTCCGGGAAGACCAGGCCCAGGCGGTTCGCGTCGTAGGGCCCCACCGTCGCGACCGCGGACAATTCCGCGCGGAAACGGGTCTGCTGCTGCAGCAGGCCCCCGGCGATGCGGGGCGATTCGAGCAGCGCGAAGCCGAGCCGCAGGCGCCGCCACTGGCAGCGATAAGTCTCGCGGCGCAGCGCGTCGAGCAGGCGCGCCTGCTCCGGCGTCAGGTCGGTCATGACCACGACGCACACGCCGGCGCCGGCCGCGGTACCGGCCGTGGCGCGGAGTTCGCCAAACACGAGCCGGCCATCCACGCGAAGGTGAAAGCAGGTGCGCGGCCCGCGCTCAGCGGCCGTCGCATCGTCGGGCAGCGCCGCCTGCAGGGCCGCCCAGAGATCGGCGCCGCCCCCCAACCAGCGCCGCGCGAGATCGTTGCCCGCCGCCACGCGGTATTGGCCGTCGAACGCCACGATGCCCACGGGCGCCTGGTTGAGCAGGAATTCCAGCAACTGGCGATGGCGCCCCACGTCCCGCCATTCGTGGGCCCGGTCAAGCACGACCGCCAGGAAATCGGCCAGACCGGAAAGCAAGTGCAGGTCCTCGGAGCCAAAAAGTCGCGGCACGTCGCCGCCGGTCGCACGCAACACGCCGTGGGTGCCCGCCCCGCCGTGAACCGGCAGCGTCATCTCCCCCATGACAAACTGGGATTCGGTCGCGGGCCGGCCCTCGATTTCCAGCGTCACCCGGCCGAACCATTCCGTCTGGTCGAGAGCCGCCTGCAGGCCGGCGACAAAGGCGTCGAAATCCTGCAGATGAGCGAACGCCGCAGTCAGCGCCCGGAGGGCCGTCGGCCCGCGCAGGCTCGGCGCGACCGGCCCGCGGCCGGCTTGGCTCACGAGTTTGGAGGACATGGCAGGTACAGGCGGAAGGTGGTGCCGCGATCGACCTCGCTGATCACCTCGATCTGCCCCTGATGCGATTGGACAATGCGTTTCACGATGGCGAGGCCCAAGCCCATGCCCCGTTTGCCGCGCTCGTCGCCGGTGGATTTCGTAGTGGTGAACGGCTCGAACACGCGCGGCAGCAGCGCGGCGTCGATCCCGGCGCCGTTGTCGGCCACCGCCGCGGTGAGCATCGGTTTTGACATCTCGCCGGCCCAGCGTTCCGCCGTCACGGTAATGCAGCCGTCCGCCCGCCCTTCCAGCGCATGGATCGCATTCTGCAGCAGATTGAGGAAGACTTGCAGCAACTGGCTGTAGTTGCCATGGACCGGCGGCAAATCGTCCGGCACCACCACGCGGAACTGCACGCCGGTGCGCACGATTTCGGGGCGCACGATTTCAGCCACTCCGGCGATGACCTCCCCGATCTTGACCCGGCTGAAAGGCACGGTGCTGTTCGCGGCAAACGCCGCGACGTTCTCGACAATGCTGGCGATGCGGCCCACGTCCCGCTGCATGATGGCGCCGAATTCCTCCTGGAACTCCGGCTCGTTGCCGTGCTCTTTGAGCAGGGCCGAGAAGGTCTGGATGGATACGAGGGGGTTGCGCAGCTCGTGCGCGAGGCCTGCGGCGAGCGTGCCGAGCGAGATGAGCTTCTCCGCCTGGTTGGCCTGGCGTTCGAGCTGGCGCGAACGCAGGTTCAGCCCGATCTGCAGCCCGATCGTTTCGAGCAGCGAAAAATCGATTTCGGTGTAGATCGCCCCGCCCTGCCGGGCGCCCAAGGCGAAGAAACCGAAGAAATAGGTGTCGGCGAAGACCGGCACCACCAGCTCGATCGCCCGCGAGCGCCGGAGATCGCTGAAATAGAGGCGCTCGGCTTCGGTCACATCGTGCTCCAATTCGTCCAGCAGGGCCCCGCGGCGCGTCGCCTGCAGGCGCCGAAGCAGCGGCGAGTCGTCCTTGAATCCCCGGGGTTCGCCCGGCGCCTCGGGCGGGCCGACGAAGGCCCGCCGGCTGTAGCGCGTTTCGAACTCGGCGCGAATGTACGCCGCGACACGGCTCACGTTCAACGCCTCGGCCACGGATTGGGCGGCGACGTCAAACATGGTGTCCTCATCCTGGATCGAACTGATCTGCGTCGCCAGCTGCCGGAGCCGGGCCCGGTCCGCCAGCTTCTCACCCAGCACCCGTTGCTCCAAGAGGCGGTCGACGTGCCCGCGCAGGGGCGGAACCCACCAGAACAACAGGACCGTGACGATGAACGACGCCAACAACAGCAGCAACCAGTTCAGGTCGCCCATGTTCGGGATGGGCAGCAGCTGGATCAAGGTGACGAACACCGGCACGATGCTGGAGAGGACGAGCACCATCACGCCGTAGGCGATCATGCGCGCCAGCAGGAGGTCGACCTCCATCAGCCGGAATCGCACCACGGCGTAGCCCACGCCGATCATGTACAGCGAGACCAGCACGTTGCCCACCGGGGGAACGGGCACGTGATACCAGAGGAGATAGTTCGTGGCGCCACCGATGAAGCCGATCACCGTGTGCCAGAGGACGTAGCGAAGCTGGTTGCGGCGGAAAAACGACGCCTCACGGCAGGCGCGGTGCAGCAGGAGCCAGCTGCGCAGAAAGAAATAGAAGAAGTGCGCCAGGTAGAACGGGTAGACCGGCCCGGGAACGGGCCAGAACGGAAACATCATCCGCGGCTCCACGCCGCGCACCACCCACGGCGTGAACGACAGGCCCATGAAGATCGCCGCGAGCCCATAGCCCGCGAGCACCTCGCGATCGTGCCTCTCCCCGATCAGTCGCGTGCTGAAGTGAAAATAGCACACCGGGATCACGATCGCCGGCACCGAGAACCAGCGGCAGAATTGCAGCGCCGTCGCCGCGTCGGGAGCCAGCTGCCAACAGAAATACAGGCCCGACCACGCGGCCACCGTCACGGTCATCCAGGCAAAGGTGCGGGATCGCGGATCACGCGGATTCTTCGAGTAGACCGTGACGCCCAGGATGAGGCTCGCGATCGTGTTGATCAGCGACGACAGTATGCAATAGAGGATCACTTCTCAGCGCGCACCACCACGGCTTGGTTTCCGAACGAGGTGAAGGCCTGCAGATGCACGAAACCGGCCGCGGTCATCATCTCGTGCAGCTCCTCGGCCGAATAGAAGACGTAATAGCCCTGCTCCTCCTTCACCTTGATCTTGCCGGCCGCGCGCAGGAGGTCCCGGGCCGCCTCGATCTCCTGCTTGGAATGGCGCCCTTCCGCGTACCGCCGATAGATGAGCGAGAGATCACAGAAGGGTTTCATGCTGGAGACCACGATCTTTCCGCCGGGGCGCAGCACGCGGTAGAGCTCGTGCAGCAGGCCCCCCGGCCGTTTGAGGTAGGACAGCAGCAGGCTGCAGCAGATCTTGTCGAAAGTGCCGGGGGCAAAATCAACCATCGCCTCGGCGCCGTCCCCCCCGCCGGCTTCCCCGGCGTCGGCGCCGGCCGCTTCGCCCCCGCCGCCGAAGCGGTCGAGGTCCATCCGCGCATACATCAGCCCCATGTCGGTTCGCCGTTCGCTCTTGCGCGTGCCGACGCCGCGCCGGAGATTGCCGTGTTTCTGCATGGCGTCGAGCAGTCCCTGCCCGGTGAGGTCGACCCCGACATAGACCGGCGGCGGCTGCGGCGATCGTTCCTGCGAGTCCAGCAACTGGCGGAGAACCCACACGCCGAACAGTCCGTTGCCACAACCCGCATCGAGCAGCACCTCCCCGGGCTGAAACTCACCCAGCAGATCGCCCACCAAGTTCAGGTAATATTGGTAGACGTCGACGCTTTCGAAGAACTCATACTTGTCGAGGTACTGGGACCAGAATTCGGTCTCCGTCCCCTTGTCGGGGTTGGCGCGGCGCAGGCGGTCGCGCTCGAGCTTGTTCTGCCGCAGGAAAGACCGCTTGTCCGGCACCACCACCTCCTGTTCGCCGAACTCGCGGCCGTGCGCCCATCCCAAGCACAGTTGAACGAGATGGCGGAAGGTCTTCTCCGCCGCCTCGGGATTCTCCCGCACCTCGTGCATTGAATCCTTGATCGGGACAAACCTGCCCCGCCGCGCGTGGCTCACCACCTGGCGGACATCCTCAAGATCCACCCAAGCGTCATTCTGGGCGGCCAGGAAAGCCACCGGTACGTCGATCTTGCCCACATCGGCACAAGTGCCGTCGAGCGTATGCAGACCGCTGGCCACGAGCGCGCTGAGGAAATGTTCGAAATCGATCTCAAAGCCCAGCACGTCGTTTACGCCCCAATGCTTGCCGGCCAGATGGTTGGCCACCACGTCCTCGTGATAGACGAGCGTGAGCGTTCGCTGCACGTTCACCACCCCGACCAGGTTGATCAGGTAGCTGATACGCGAATCCAGTGCGGCCGCCCGGATCGCCATGCGGCAGGAAAGGCTGTTGGCGATCAATCCCGCCCGCGGCACGCCGTGGATCTGTTCAAGGTAGTCAAAGGCGGCGAGAATGTCCTGCACCGCTCCGGGCAGCGTGAAACCCCGCATTTCGCCTTCGCTTTCGCCCACATGATTCGTGTGGTCGAAACGCAGCACGTTGACGCCATTCACCGCCAGATGATAAGCCAGTTGAAGGTTGTTCTTCTTCGTTTCGCCGTACTTGGGGGCCATGATTGCAAACGGCGCATCGTCGCGGCCGACGGCATGATCGAGGAACGCCACGATCTTCTTGTGCTCGCGAGTCGGAAACACCACTAACTCGCTATGGATCGCGGTGCTCTGCAGTTGCGTCGGCTGCGACATCTTGAAAAGGAGAAAGCCCGGATTTCGCCTCCAAACCAATTGAAGGAGATTCCAAGCGATCGGGCAATGCAATGCTCAACTCACTGGAAATGCCCATGTTTCACGCCATCGCCCGCCGCCGGAGGCCCCGCCCACCGCGCCACCCGTCACCCTCACCGGCCCGCCGTGACGGTGCGATTTTTACTTCCGAGAGTACTGGGAAGAGTCACTTTTCCATTGCCTTAATATTCACTCCCGCCAATTACTTGCAGAGCTTGGTCTTCTCTGTCTATCAGGCCCTTCGCGGCTGGGGATCATCGAAGTGATTCACCTTCTAATCATCGCCGAGGAAAATGTCCGTCTACCTCCGATCACGGCACCTTCTCCCGCGATCGAACTGAAGGTTCTGCGCAAACCCAACCTCACGGCCGCCCGCCCTTTGCTGGAGACGGGCGTGTTCGACGTCTGCCTCCTGGGCGTGGACGAGCTTGGGGAGGACGCCCATTGGCTCATTGCTGAGTTCCGGACCGCCGCGCCGCACTGCCCGCTCATCGTGGCACCGCAGCGAGGATCGCCGGAGGATGAGCGCGCGGCCTACTTGGCGGGGGCCGATCTCGTGCTGGCCCCGTCGTCCGACCAGGCGACCATGCTGGCCGTGGTTCGCCGGCTCGCCGCCCGCAGCGCCGGCGCGTCCTCTGCCGCCAGTCAACGGGCGTCGGCGTCCCCGTTTCTGCTGGCGGGCGTCACCCCGGCCGCTCTCGCGACCTCGGCGCTTGCCGTCATGCGGGATTTCTCGCAGGTCTTCAGCTACTCGCTCGATTACAAGCAGTTCACCGGGCACTTCGTGGTCAAATTGCGCGAGATCATCGGCGTGGCGCGCATCGCGATCTTCCTCGAGCCCCCGCCGCCCGCCGCCTCCCTGGGCATTGCGACCGCGCACGATCCACAGCGGCTGATCTGCGCCGGGGCGGTCGGCCTGCCGGCGGACCTGATCGAGTGTTTCGAGCTGTCGCGCAAGAGCGGCCTCGGGCAACGCATCGCGCAAACGGGGCGAATCCTGCATCTCGGCGCCGAAAGCACGGCTCCGTTCGTGGCCGAGGATCCCCGCATCCAGCGCGAGTTTGAGATTCTCGGCTGCGAAGTCGCCCTGCCCGTCAACGATCGCGAGCGCACCATCGGCGTGGCGCTCCTCGGCGGGCGGCTCACCGGCGCGCCCTTCAGCGAATCGGAGCTCCTGCTCGTCTACCACCTGATGGAGGAACTCGGGCTGGCGGTGAAGAACTCCTGGCTGCACCACCAGCTTTCCGCGAGCCACCGCCTGTTCTCGGACGTGCTTGGCGCGATGACCAGCGGCGCCCTCGTCGTCGGCTCCGATCTGGCCGTGGTGTTCGCCAACCAGGCCCTGCTGCGGGCGTTGAAGGGCGAGGCGGGAGTCGCCGCGCGCCTCGATTTCGCCGATCTGCCGCCGCCGCTGGCCAAGAGCCTGCACGACGTGGTTGAGCGCGGCCAGAGCCTCGCGCCATTCCTCTACGAGCACCCGGGGCCGCCGGCCCGGGCCTTCCGCGCCTCCCTGATCCCGTTTCCCAACCTCGGTCGCCAGCTGCCGCAGCCCGCGCTCCTGCTGCTGGAGGATTTCACCCAGGTCCGCGCGGCGCAGCGGGCCGAGATCGAGGCGTCGAACCTCAAGCTCATCGGGCTGATCGCGCGCCGCTTCGCCCACGAGATCCGCAATTCGCTCGTGCCGCTGACCACCCACCAGCAGTTCTTCGACACCGATTACGCCAACACCGACTTCCGCGATTCGCTCAAGCAGGCGCTCAGCCGGGAGACGAGCCGCATCCAGCGCTTCACCGAACAGATGGTGTTCCTGGCCCAGACGGAGCAGGGCCCCACCGACACCCTGCCGCTCGAGGAGCTGCTGCGGAAGAGCTTCGCGCGCTCGCGCGAGTTCCTGGGCGCCACCGTGGGCGAGCTCGAGATCCGCAGCGAGGTAGCCGATCCGCTGGTCCGCTGCCACCGGCCGAGCCTGGCGCATGCCCTCCAGGAGATCTTCCTGAACGGCCTCCAATCCGCCGGCGCGCCGCCCCGGGTCACCGTCACCGTGGCCGCCGAGCGCGGCGCGGATGGCCGGTCGGGCTTCGCCCTGAAGGTGCGGGACAATGGTCGCGGTTTCACCCCGGAGGTGGCCGCCCGCGCGACGGACCCCTTCTTCACGACGCGCAACACGGGCGTCGGTCTCGGCCTCACCGTCGCCAAGCGGGTGATCGAGGCGCACGCCGGCCGGCTCGAAGTGCACGCGCGCGGCGAGCCCAACGACCCGGATCTCGTCATCCATCTGCCTGCCAACCCCTGACTGACATGCCCACTCCGCCCGCCCGCCCCATCGCCGTCTCCCGCGTCCGCGTTCCCGCCCTCCGGCCGCTCCCCCTCGCCGCCAGCCTCCTCGCCCTGGCCCCGGTCGTGCTCAGCGCCTCCGGCACCCGCGTCGGCTTCAAGGACGCCTTTGCGACCGCGCGCGGCAACGCCTTCGTGGCGACCGCCGACAATCCCTCTGCGATCTACTACAATCCGGCCGGCCTGACGCAACTGCGCGGGCAGGAAGTCTCCGCGACCGCCTATTTCATCCGGCTTGAGGCCGACTACCGCTCGGCCGCCACCGGCCAGACTTCCTCCCTCAACGCCGAGACGAAGCTGTTGCCGCAGGTGTATTATGCGTGGGCGCCGGAGAACAAACCCTGGGCGCTCGGCGTCGGCTTTTACGCGCCCTACGGGCTCTCCACCGATTGGAGCGCCACCCCGGATCTCTTCGAATTCGCCACCAAGAACACGGAGACCTACACGACCCTCAACCCCGTGTTCGCCTGGCGGCTCAGCGACACGGTATCCATCGGCGGCGGGGTCACGTTCAATCATCTCAAGGTCGATCTGAACCGCGGCGTGCTTTTGAGCGGGGTCCTGCCCTCGGCGCTCTTTCACTTCGCGGCCAACGGCGACGCCACGGGGTACAACCTCGGCCTGCGCTGGCAGCCGGCGGAGCAGCACGCCTTCGGCTTGAGCTACCAGGCGCGCACCAACTTCGGCGTCTCCGGCACCTCGGACCTGTATCCGCTGATCCTGGGCGAGCCCGCGAGCGCCGGCTTCGCCTTTCCCGAGGTGTTCATTGTCGGCTATTCCTACCGGCCTACGCCCGGCTGGAATTTCGAGGCCAACATTGATTGGACGAACTGGACCTGCCTCAAGACCGTGACCATCACCAAGGCCAGTGGCGCGGTGGCGCTGCCGTTCGATTGGAAGGCCAGCTACTTCTACGAGCTGGGCATGACGCGCTACTGGGGCAACGGCTGGCAGGTGAGCGCCGGCTACACCTTGAGCGAGAACTCCGTGCCCGACGCCACCTGGAATCCCGCGGTGCCCGACACCACGCGCCTGTTCTGGTGTGCGGGGCTCGGCTACACCCAAGGCCCCCTGCGGGTCATGGCCACCCTCCAGCGCACCACCGCCGGCAGCCGCACCGTTCGGAGCGGCCAGCATACGTTTTTCGGTTCGACCCCCGACGGCGCCTACGACACCACCATCACGTCCTTTTCACTCTCGCTTGACTACCGGTTCTAGCCCAAGCTTTCATCCGGGCGCCTTCCCCGCCGCCCCGTGCTGATGATCACCGCCCCCTCCGCCGTCGCTCCCGCCGCCCCGCCGGCCGCCCCGCCGATGCCCACCATGCTCGTCGTCGACGACGAGGAGGGTCCGCGTCTCTCGCTGCGCATGGTCTTCAAGAACGACTTTCACGTGCACACCGTGGAGAACGGCGAGCAGGCGGTGGAGTATGCGCGTCAGCATCCCGTGCACATCGCCATTCTCGACATCCGCATGGCGGGCCGCTCCGGCATCGAGGTGCTGCGCAGCCTCAAGGAGATCGATCCGCACATGGAGATCATGATGCTCACGGCCTACGAGACAATCGAGACCGCGCGGCAGGCGCTCCGGCTCGGCGCCTGCGATTACCTGAGCAAGCCCTTCGACCTGCCCACGATCCGCGAGGCCGCGGCGCGCGCCCTGCGCCTGCGCCGCATCTCCGAGAACGTGCTCGCCACCCAGGAACGCCTCCGTCGGCTCACGGACCAGCTCCACGACGCCAAGCTCAAGGAGGAGATGGCGCGAACGACGAATCAGATCTATGCCGGCGTCCTGCACGACATCAACAACCCGCTCACCATCATCGTGGGCTACGTCGAGATGCTCGAACTGCGGCTGGCCAAGGTCTCCTTCCTCCACGGCACTGATCTCGAGGCGGTGCGCGAGGATCTCACCACCATCTCGAAACAGGTGAACACCTGCTTCGCCATCGCGACGCGCTACCTGCGCTCCCTCGGCAAACGCCACTTCTCCAACCGCGAGGTGCGCGTCAACCAGGTGCTCACCGACCTCCAGACGCTGCTCAAACACCACCCCGCCATCAAGGGCGGCCACCTGGCGGTGAAGCTGCTCGACAAAGATGCCGCCGCGCTCATCAACGGCACCGAACTCATCCAGATCCTCCTCAACCTCACCATCAACGCCTTTCAAAGCACGACCAAGGACCAGACCGTCTGGGTGACGGCCGAGGTCGTGCCCGAGCCGCTCCCGCTGGACACGTTGTGCGACGGCCCGGAGGACATGGTGATCGGTCGCGAGCCCCTGGCCAACGAACCGCCGCTCGTCGCGCTCTCGGTGCTCGACCAGGGCCCCGGCATCGCCCCGGAGGTGCTCCCGCACATCTTCGAGCCGTATTTCACCACCAAGGCCGACAAGGGCACGGGCTTGGGCCTCGCCATTGTCTCGCGCCTCGTGCAGGATCACCGCGGGCTCCTGCATGCGAAGACCAAGCTGGGCGAGGGCACGCGGATGACGGTGTATTTCCCCGCGAAGGAACCCTCGGAATCGAACGAGCCGTTCCGGGTCTAGCGCCGCCCGGCGCCCGCGGCGAATGCCGCGCCCGCTTTTCCTCTTGAGCGGGAGCGGTGCTAGGAACATGAGCAAGGAGCTGCGCCGTGCTCACCACCCTGCTCGTCATCGCGACCGCCCTCGTCACTGCCCTGCTTGTCTGGCTGTGGGCGCAGTCGCGCGCCGCCGCGCTGGTCGAACGTCAGCGATCTGCCACGGATCAGCTCGCCAAGGCCGAAACCGAGCTGGGCGGGTTGCGCGGCCGCGCCACCGAGCTCGAAGCCGAAAAATCGCGGCTCGCCACGCTCCTCACCGCCGAGCGCGACGCCCTGCAACAGGCGCAGACCCGCTTGACCGACACCTTCAAAGCCCTCGCCGCCGACGCCCTCAAAGGCAACAGCGACGAATTCCTCAAGCGCGCGGGCGAGACGCTGGTCAAGCCGGTCGCCGAGTCGCTCAAGAACGTGAACGACAAGATCACCGAGCTGGAGAAGACGCGCGCCTCGGCCTACGGTTCGCTTTCCGAGCAGCTCAAATCCCTCGCCCTCGCCCAAGCCTCGCTCCAAACCGAGACCACCCGGCTGTCCACCTCGCTGAGCACCACCAAGACCGCCGGCACCTGGGGCGAATTGCAGCTCCGCCGGGTGGTCGAATTGGCCGGCATGGTCGAGCACTGCGACTTCACCGAACAGGAGTCGGCCGGCGACCAGCGGCCCGACCTCATCGTGAATCTGCCGCGCGGCCAGCGCATTGTCGTCGATGCCAAGGCGCCGACCGACGCCTATCGGGAGGCCGCCGCCGCCGCCGATCCCAAGGTCCGCGCGGCGAAGCTCGGCGAACACGCCGCCAAGGTGCGTAGCCATGTCGACGCGCTCTCGGCCAAGGCGTACTGGGAGCAGTTCCAGCCCTCGCCTGAATTCGTCGTCCTCTTCCTGCCGGGCGACCAGTTTCTTGCCGCCGCCCTCGAGGCCGACCCCGCGCTGCTCGACCGGGCCATCCGCGGCCGCGTGCTGCCGGTCACACCCTCGACCTTGATCGCGCTGCTCAAGGCGGCGGCGTACGGCTGGCGGCAGGAGTCCGTTTCGAAGAATGCCGAGGAGATCAGCGAACTCGGCCGACAGCTCGCCGACCGCATCGCCACCTACGTCGAGCATTTCGAGCGGGTGGGCCGCTCGCTCGAAACCGCCACCAAATCCTACAACGCCGCCGTCGGTTCGCTGGAAGGCATGGTCCTGCCGGGCGCGCGCAAGTTCGCGGAACTCGGCGCCAAGGGCGCGAAGGAACTGCCTGCGGTCGAGCCGGTGGAAACGGCCGTGCGCGACCTCTCCAAGCGCGCCTGAACGGGCTCCGCGCGATCAACGCGCGCCCGGTCGCCTCGCTGCTGGCTTTCTGCCGGTCCGGCCTGCGACTGGCAGGCATGTCAACTATTAGTTGACATGTTTCCTCCCCTGGGCCGCCGGATTTCTCGGCCGCCGGTGGCGCGATTCCGGCTCGTTGCGCCCGCTGCGCTCCGCCCCCTGCAAACAGGCCAACTCTTCGTTGGCGTGTTTTCCGCCGGCCTCTTCCCCAAGACGTCACCGCCGCTGATCGCGCTCGTTGAGCTCGATGCGCTCCGCCCCACCGGGCGCGCCGCGCCGCCGCCGGCGCTTTCCGCCCTCGCCATAGTACGCATAGTTCTGCGTGTAGTAGCCGTAGTCGCCGCCCGCCCCGTGCGGAACCTGGTTGAGCACGACGCCCAACACCCGCGTATTGAGGCCGTCGAGGATCTGCCGCGCGCGCACCACCATGCTCTGCGGATTGCGCCGGTGCTGGACCAGCAGCACCACGCCGTCGACCACGCTGGCGAGCACCGAGGCGTCGCTCACGCCGATCACGGGGGGCGAGTCGAAGACAATCTTGTCATAGCGGCTCTTCTGCTCGGCGATAAAGGCACGCAGCTTGTCGGCGTAGAGCAGGCTGAGCACGAAATTCGCATTCGCGCCGCTGGCGAGGAAATCGACTCCGCGGGCGACCCCCGGCCGGACGACGTCGGCCGCCGCCGCTTTGCCCAGCAGGAGGTCCACGAAACCGGGCTCGCGCGCCTGCTCCAGGAAGTGATGCTGCGCGGGCCGCCGCACGTCCGAATCCACCAGCAGCACCCGTTCGCCCGCGGCGCCCATGGCGCGGGCGAGCTGATGGGCCACGGTGGATTTGCCCTCGCCCGGGCCCGCGGAAAGCACGACGAGGCTGCTGGACCGGCCGGGCGTGAGCGCCAGGTTGAGATTGGTCTGCAGCACGCGGTAAGGCTCGGCCTCCGCCGGGTCATCCGCATTGAACCGGGTCGGACTGCGGCTCACGGGGATCACGCTCAGCACCGAGAGCTGCAGCCGGTTCTCGACGTCGGCGACGTTGCGGAAGCTGGTGTCGAAGAATTCCAGCAGCACTGCCGCGCCCACGGCGAAGATCCCGCCGCAGAGCAGCGCGAGCACGAGGTTGAGCGGCCAGCTGGGCCGGCTCGGGCGCCGGGCGGGCTCCGCCTGGTTGAGAATCTCGATCGTGCGCTTCGGCACCTGGAAATCGATCTCGCGCTGGCGGAGGGTGAGCTTGAGCGTGGTGAGGAGGCGTGCTTCGTCGTCGAGCTTCTGCGCCGCTTCCTCGAAGGGCCGCAGGCGCTCCCGCGCGGACAGGATCTGGTCGACCTTCGCCTTCGCCAGCTGGTCCTCCAGCTCGGCGACGCGCGCTTCCGCCTCCTTGTACGAGATCTCCAGCGCCTGCTCGTAGCCTTTCAGGAGGCTGTCGAGCTGCTCGCGAATCTTGGCCCGCTGATCGACCGCCGCGATGAGGTCGGGGTGCGCCGCGCCGAGCCGCGCCTTCAGGCGCGTCACCGTCTGGTCCGCGACCAGGAAGGCCTGCAGCAGGTTCTGGATGTTGGCGTCCTGGATGAGCTCGGAGTTGACCAGGGCGAGCCGCTGCTCGAACGGAATGCTCCGGAACCGCTCCCAGCGGGTCTTGCGGCCAATGGCGTCCACGCGCAGCGCAATGAGCGAGTTCTGCATCTGGCGCAGGCGCTCGATCTCCATGTCGGAGTACCGGGCGTTCAAGTCCACGCCGGAGATGTTGAGGTCCTTGCGGAGTTTTTCGACGACGTCGCGCTGCTTTGAGACCACCTCCTCCTGCGCGGCCAATTGCCTTTGGAGCTCCGCCAGCCCCTCCCGCTGCCCGGAGGTGGCGAAGTTGATGCGGTCCTCCGAGTAGACGCGGGCGATTTCGTTGGCGATGCGGGCGGCGAGCGCGGCATCGCGGGCATAGACGTTGATTTCGATCAGCGACGTGCTGCGGCGCGACTCCACACGCAGCATGTATCGGGTGAGGTAGCGATAAGTGACGCTGGTCGGGAGCGCCTCGCCCGCGCCCTCCGAGCGGCCGAGGATGGCGTTGAGGCCGAGGTTCTCGATCACGGGATTGAGGATCTTCTCCGATTGAATGATCTCGAACTGGTCCTGGATGAAATACGGATCGTAGTAGGGATTGCTCTGCGCTTGAAACAGCTTCACCTCCCCCTCGGGTTTCTCCACGCGGATCTTGGTTGTCGCCAGGTACCACCGCGGCAGCAGCGCGGTGACACCGACCGTCGTCAGCACCACCAGCGCAAGGATGAGAAAGATCAGCGCCCGGCGCAGCCGCAGCAGATGGAGGAAGTCGGCCAGCGAAGCGCGGTCCTTCGTGTCGGGGTGGGAAGCCATGCAGGGAAGGCAAAGGAATGGTGCGCGGGCGGACGCCCGCGTGTCAACGCACCCGACGCCCACGCATTCGCGGAACGGATCAGAAATACAGCCGGCCGTTTATCCCGAGGCGCGTGCGATCCTGCCGGCGGTCGGGCGCGTCGGAATGGATCCGGTCGCAGTCGTAGGTGGCGCTGAACGTGAAGTTTTTGCGGGCGACATAGGTGAGCGCGAACCCGAACCGCGTGGTCGTTTCACTGATGTTGGGCTGGCCGCGCCGTCCGAGCAGGGTGGCTGGTTCGACCGTGACGGACGCCGACGCCACGACCTGCGCCGTCAGCGCCTCCTGCAGGTTGACAAAGAATCGGTTGACGCGCGTGTCGGTGAAGAGCGCCGGGTTGTCCGTCTCCTCGAGCGAATGCGTGTAGCCGCCGCTGACGAAGGATTGCTCCGCGAAGTCGTAACGGCCGGTAAGCTCGGCGTAGGGCGCGGTCGTGCGGCGCTCGCCCTCGCGCTGGCGGTCCTCCACGCCGGCGCGCCCGGTCAGCGCGAGCTGTTTCCCCAGCGCATAGTCCGCGCCGGTCAGCAGGAAGTTCGATCGCTTGTCCTTTAACCCGCCGACATGCGTGTAGTCGACGCGCTGGAAGCGATATTCCCCCACCACGGTGATTTCCGGCAGAAACTTGTCGGTCAGCTCCAGACCCGCGAGGTGCTCCATACGGTCGAGGTCCTGGCTGAGCCGGGCATCGTCAAAGTTGAAGGCGAGGTTGCGGTACTTGACCACCACGCCGGTCTTCCGATCGAGCGCCGTGGTCAGGCGCCCGTCGAACTGGTTGCGTTGATAGGACTGGTCGGCGTTGACCGGCACGCCGGCCAGGAGGGACTGCGGGTTCTTCTCGATCTGAAACTCCTCGCTCAGGTCGATGTGGGTTGCCTCGGTGAAGGCGTGGGCGAGCCGCAGCGCCGCGTCGTGGCTGACCAGGGACTTGTCGGTCGGCCGGTTGTCGAAATGATCGAACGACGCCTGATAGGAGGCGGACAGGAAGGTCCGCTTCTCCACCGAGGCGTTGAACGCCAGCTTGGGGGCCACCGAGTAGACCATGCTGCCGATGGCGCCGGTGGCCGAGCCGAAGATGTTGCTATCGTGGTAGGCGCCCGCGTCGACGGTCGCGGTCAACGGCTTGCCCTGCTCCTGCTCCGGGATCGGGGCGTACACGGCCCAGGCGAGCGCGGGCGGGAACAGTGCGCCGATCCCCAGCAAGCCGTAACGCTTCATAAGATGCCTGCGGTGTCCCCATCAGGAGGAGGAACCCGTCCCGAAGCAACACGTTTCACCGTGCCGGCAGGAGGGCGGGATTGAGCAGGAGGATGAGATTGTCGGCGAGCTTCTGGGTTTCGCGCAGCGGAAAGGCGGGCGGCAGGCGGCCCGCCGCCAGGCCGAGGTAGACCGGCCCCCAGCCCTGGTACATCTCGGCGTGCGCCTCGGGGTTGAGGCCGCGCGCGGCGAGCTGCGCGAAGAACGGCCGGTCGAGCGTGGCCGGCGTGAGCAGGAGCAGTCCGATCGGCTGGTCCGCGGAAATGGCGTAAAAGTCCTTGATGCGGTCCGGCTGCGCCCAGACCCGCTGGCGCCCGTACCACGCCACCCCGGCCGGCACATCGGCCATCACGCCCACGCCCTCCAGCCAGCGGTGCTGCTCCATCACCGTATGGATGCGCATGAACAGCGCCGGAAAGTAGGGCGGATAGTGGAAATGCGCCCCGCGCCGCGGCTGCAGCACGTCGTGCAGGAGCGGCGCCGCCTGGAGCACCAGCAACCCGACCGCGGCCAGCCGCGCGGACGCGGCCAGCGCCGGCGTGCTTTCGACCAGCACGAAGAAGAAGCCGGCGCCGAAGATCAGGATCAGCGGCAGCAGATAGTACACCGGCAGGCGCTGGCTCTCGCCGGAATTCAGAAACGGCTGCCCCGCCACCAGCACCAGCAGGGCCGTGGTGAATACCCAGCGCACGCGGTTGGTCGCGGCGCGGCGGAAGGTGTAGAGCCAGCCCGCTACGAAAAACGCCGTCAGAAAATACCCGCCCCCCGACCATAGCCGCTCGCGCACATTGCGCTGGAGGCCGGTGAGCCCCTTGTTGCCGAGTTTGCGGAGATCCAGCGCCGGCGGCTCCGTCGTGAGCCGCGTGCGCACCGCCGCCGGTTCGGCCTGGGAATCACCCGCCTTGAGGGCCAGGTTCTGCGCGGCGAGCCCGACGGGATGGCCGGTGAGCGCGAGGTTCCGGCCGAGCCACGGCGCGGCCGGCAGCGCAAATCCCGCGGCCAGCAGCGCCAGCGCGATCCAGCGACTCCGTTCGCGCAACCGCCAGAGCAGGTACCCCGCCACGACCACCAGGAACAATCCGGCCGAATACTCCGCGAGAAACAGCAGCGCGCCGACCGCGCCGAGGGCGCACAGCCGCGCGCCGCGGCCCCGGTTCATCGCCGCTGGCACCGCGTCCCCCGTCCCGGGGACCGACTCGATCGCCAGCAGCAACTGGAATGCCCCCAGGGTGAGCACCATGAGCAGCGCCAGGCCGTCGACTTCCACGACCCGCTCCCACACCCCGACCGAGAGCAGCAGCGCCAGCGCGCTCACCCACGCCACCCGCTCGTCGAAGAGGCGGCGACCCAGCCGGAACGTCTGCCAGGCCGCCAGCCACAACAACGCGAGATTGATTCCCAGCAAGAGGTAATCCGCGCCGAAGCCGTCGGGCGCCACCGGCACCGACGCAAACAGCGCCTCGCGCCACGCCGCGGGCAGCGCGCGCAGAACCGCGGCGATGAGGAGGGAATAGAGCGGCGCCTGGGACAATTCCGGATAATCGCCGGCCCGATCCAGCGACACCTGCCGCCGGGCCCGCATGAGCGCCGCGGTCTGCGGATAGTTGACGAGCGTCGTGAAGCCGCGGCCGGCGGCGAGCTGGCGGCCCACGTCGGCCTGGAGCAGCGTGGCTTCCTGCGCCGGCCCATGGAATTGCTTGTCGACCGTCACCAGCGAGAGCCCCAGCAGGCCCAACAGCACGGCGCCACGGCGGACCCAGCGCGCCCCCGCGCCCTCCTCGAGCCAGTGAATCCAATCCTGCGCGGTGGCGGGGGGTCTCACAGCGGGCGGTCTTCTGCGGTCACGCCGGAGGCGCCGGGTTCTCCCGGGCGGCCCGGCGACCGTTCACCGGTCGATCACATCGAGCTCCGGCCATTGGGCGAGCTTCCGATGCAGGGTGCGGCGGCTGATGCCCATGAACTTGGCCGCCTTCGTGCGGTTGCCGCGCGTCTTGATCAGCGCTTCCCGCAGCAGGCGTTTTTCATTCTCCTCGACGGAAAGCGGGTTGACCATGGTCTCGGCGACGGGCGCGGCCGCCGGAGCCGCCGGCCCCGCCCCGCCCCGGAACTTCGGCTCGAGATCGAACTCCGTGAGCCGGCCCCCGCGGCGCAATACCACCGCGTTCTCCACGAAGTTGCGCAATTCGCGGACATTGCCCGGCCAGGCGTACGCCTGCAAATGCCGCATGGCGCCCGGCTCGATCGTCAGGGGAGGCACGCTGTTTTCCGCGCTGAGGAGCTTGATATAGTGATCGAGCAGCAGGGGAATGTCCTCGGGCCGCTCGCGCAGCGGCGGCATCGTGATCCGCACCACGTTGAGCCGGAAGAACAGGTCCTCGCGGAACGTGTTCTCCTTCACCATTTGCTCGAGATTCTTGTTGGTGGCCGCGACCAGGCGCACGTCCAGCGCCAGCAGCTTCATGCTGCCGATGCGCTCGATGGCCTTCGTCTCGAGGAAACGCAGCAGCTTGACCTGCGTGGCGAGGGAGATCTCGCCAATTTCATCGAGGAACAGTGTGCCGCCGTCCGCCGCCTCGAACCGGCCGATGCGCCGCTCGGTGGCGCCGGTGAAGGCGCCGCGCTCATGGCCGAACAGCTCGCTCTCCAGCAGCGTCGGCGGCAGCGCCGCGCAGTGCACCGCGACAAACGGGCCGCGGGCGCGCGGGCTCGCCTGATGGAGGGCCTGCGCGACCAGCTCCTTGCCCGACCCGGTCTCGCCTTCGATCAAGATCGTTGCCTTCGACGGCGCCACCAGCTTCACGCGCTCGATCACGTCGACCAGCTTCGGCGAGTTGCCCACGATGCCCTCGAAGCTGAAGCGCTCGTCCAGCCGCTCGTGCAGCTGCTGCACCTCGACCTCGAGGGTCTTGGTCTTGAGCGCGCGCTGAATGAGAATCTCCAGCTTCTCGAGGTTGACCGGCTTGGTCAGAAAATCGAACGCGCCGCGCTTCATCGCTTCGACGGCGCTCTCGATGCTGCCGTAGGCCGTCACCATGATGACGATCGGCTTGCCCGGCAACGCGAGGGCTCTGTCAATCACCTTGAGGCCGGATTTCCCCGGCATGCGCAGGTCGGTGATGATCACATCGTGCTGCTGCGCGTCCATGAGGTTGAACGCCTCGTCGGCGTTGCTTGCGACCGACACGTCGTAGCGCTCCTCCAAGGCCTGCTGCAGGCCCTCCCGGGTGTGCTTCTCGTCGTCGACAATGAGGACGCTGGGCACCATGATGCCATGACACCAAAGCCGCCCGGACGGTCAACGGGAAACGAGACGGAATGACCCAGGCGCGGCGGCGTCCGCGACGCCCTCAGACCATTGACGCCGCGAGGCGTCGCCGGAATCCCGCTTGCGAGCCACCAACGCGCCGGCCAGAAACACGTCTGCTCGATGACCGGGTCACGGCACCGGAGGCGCAGCGCGATTGAAATGATCTTCCATATCCAGGGAACCGTCAGCCGTGTGCTCGACCGCGGTTTCGAGCTGCAGACTACGGGCGGCCTCACCACGGTGACCACGCAGACCGCCGGCGCGGATCTCGGACTGCGCCCTGGCGACGCCGTGGAAGTGCTCGGCGGGCCGGACGGGCGCGCCCATTTTGCGAGTTCGGCCGCGTTCAAGATACTGCCTGCGGGCCGGCGGATCGAGATCCCGGTGAATGCCTGGCGTCCGCCACCAGAGACGCCGGGGCCCCCGCCGCGGTGACAACAGAAAGTCGAAAATGGCGGGAACCGGATCCGCAACCGTCGGGCCTGATCCAGCGTCTCCATCCACGCCGTTCCTCTTTCCCCATGCGCACCGCGACAGATTCCCCCGTGCTCGGTCCGGCTGGCGCAAGCTGCACCGGGTTGATGCGACGGGTCTGCGCTTGTGCTCTGCGCCGACCGGAGATAGGCTGTTGCGAGCCGCGCCTCCTGACCAGGAGGCTCCCATGAAAGCCCCACGCCTCGTTCTGAGCGCCCTGCTTGCGTCCACCCTCGGCTTCGCCCTCGCAGGCTGCGTCTCGGGCCCGGACCCCTACGCCCAAGTCCGCGCCACCCGCACCTTCGCCATCGTGGCGGCCGACGATCAGGGCGTGTTGGCGCCGGAAGAGCTGGCCAACATCCGGATCGGCATCGTCCAATACCTCTCCAGCCAGGGCTACCTGCAAAGCGACCAAGTGTACACCGACGACCTCGTCCACGCCGACTTGGTGTTTCGCGTGAAGATCGCCTGGCTCAACGAGGGAGCCGGGTATGCCGTCACCGAAGTGGTCCCGAGCTATGGCGGCACCACCGCCACCGAGTACCCTGAGGAGCCGGCCCAAGCGTACGCTCCGGTGCCCTACGAGCCGTGGGATTACGACGACGACGAATACGGCTACTACGGCTATTACGGCTACGACTCCGGCCCCTACGCCCCGTGGCTGCTCGCTCCGTTCCTGCCGATCTTCGGTGGCGATCATCACCACCGGCCCTCTCCTTCGATTGTCCATCGTCCGCCCGCCCCGAATCACCCCGGCGAGCCCCATCGGCCGTGGTGGCTCGGTTCCGGGCACCACCTGCCGTCCCGTTTCGGCGGCGACAATCCGCCGTCAATTTTTCTGCCGCGCCGCCCGCTTCCGACAGGTCCGGGCGATCACCCGACGCCCCCGCCCTCGCGTTGGCGTTCACCCGCGACCGACGCCGATCATCGCCCGGCAACAAATCCGTCGGGCGATCGCCCGCGGAACCCGCCTTCCGATCGCCGCCCGGTGTCCAATCCTTCTTCGAATCGGCCGCGCCCGCCGACCTCCCCGAGCGGCACCCCCCCATCCGACAATCCCCCGAACTGGAATCCGCGGGATCACCGCTCCAACGACCGGACGCCGCCCGCTCCCGACAACCGGCCGGTCGGTCGGCCCGCCTCCACGCCACCGTCAGGGAACCACGATTCGGCGAATCACCCGTCAGACCATGCGCCCGCCCCGGGCCCCCGCAATCCGGGATCCGCCGATCATCCGTCGTCACCCCCGCCCACGCGGAATTCCTCGCCAGCGCCGCGGAACAACGATTCGACTAATCACCCGTCACCCCATTCCCCTCCGCCGGCCCCGCGCAATCCTGGACCCATGGACCATCCGCCGTCGCCTCCGCCGGCGCGGAATTACTCTCCGCCTCCGCGGGCCCCCTCGCCGCCGCCGTCTCCTCCTCCCGCCCGCAGCTATTCGCCGGCACCGGCTCCCTCGTCGTCGTCTTCCTCGTCGTCATCCTCTTCCCCTCCCTCTTCCTCCCGGTCGAGCGGCGGGGACCGCGATTCCGGCCGCCGGACGCCAGCAGAGCCCTAGCGCCCCCATGCGGGCCGCGAGACGCCAGGCCCGGATCCAGCCGCCGCGCTGTGCCACCTTCTACGGCACTCCGAACACGCGCCGCAACTCGTCGATGGCCGCAGATGGCATGGGCACCAGCGGCCCCAGCGGCTGGCTGAGCACGAGCGCCTCCGCCGTCGCCTCCAGCACCTCGAGCCGGTCGAAGGCGTCGAGCACATCCCGGCCCACGACCAGCGCGCCTTCGTTTTCGATCAGCAGGACGGGGCGCCGGGCGAGCGACACCTCCGCCGCAATCCGCTCCGCCTCGGCCACCACGCAGGCGTGGGGCAGCTTTCCGACTTCGCGGAGCACCACGTAGCTTTCAGGAATGGTGCGCGTGCTCAGCACCGCCGGGGTCACGGCGAACGCGCTGGTGTGCGCCGGCTGGGCGTTGATCACCGCCCCCGCGCTGGGATCGTGGCGGTAGATCGCCGCGTGCAACCGGGCCGTGCGGCTGGGGCGCTTGCCCCGCTCGCAGGCTGCCGCGGTCGCCCGCACCACGCCCGGCGGCTCCAGTTCGAGGCGGTCGCGCCGCCGCGGCGTGATCAGGAACTGCTCGCCGTCCAGCCGCGCGGACAAGGATCCCGCGGTGCTGATGAGCAAGCGCTGCTCGTAGGCGCGGTGCACAAACCGGCAGATTTGCTCGCGCAACTCCGTCTCCCGCCCGGTTGGCGGGACCGGCGGCAGTTCGCCCGGCGCCGGCAACTCCCGCTCCACCAGCCGTTCGGCCGGCAGGACCCGGACCTCGCCGAGCGTCGCCGCCTTCACCAGCGTCTGCGCGACAAACTCCAGCGTCTCGAACCGCTGAAAGGCATCCGGCAGATCCTTCCCACCGATCACCACCCCGTGGTTCTCCAGCATGACACAGTCCGCGCCCGCCCCAAAGGCCCCGGCGATGTTGCGGCCGAGTTGCTCGCTGCCTGGACAGGCGTAAGGCGCGTAGACCACCTTGCCGCAGATGGCATGGGCCAGCACCTGCACGCGCGTCTCGGGCAGCCGGCGGCAGATGCTGAACGCCACCAACGCGCCGGGATGCGCGTGGACCACCGCCCCGAGGTCGGGGCGCGCCTGGTAGATGGCGCGGTGAAACGGATATTCCGACGAGGGCGCGTGCCGGCCACGCCGCGCGCCGGCCGCCTCCAGACAAACGACGTCGGCCGGTTCCAGCGCCCCTTTGTCCACTCGCGCCGGCGTGATCCAGATGGTGCCGTCCGGATCGCGGATCGAGAGGTTGCCGCCCGAGGTGGTCGTCATCCGGTAGTGATAGATGCGCCGCATGGTCGCGACGATTTCCTCGCGGGGGTGACGACGGCCCGATTCCATGCTCCCCATCGCAGCAGGGCGGGCGGCGCGAGTCAAAGCCACACGCCCCATCCCGCGCCGCCCGGTCCGCCGTTGGCAATCCATCCGCCGACCGACCTGGGTCCGCTCCCGGCCGAGCGATTCGTCCGGTCACCCAGATCATCCGCCGACCCGGGTGGGAAAAAACATGTCAACTATTCGTTGACATGTTGTCTTCGCCGATTGATCCGAAGCGTCGGCGGATCCGCGAGGTGGCGGTTGCGCACCCCGGCGTGCTTCCTCCCTCCAAGGATCCGCCCGGCGCGGTCGCCGGCCGAGCGCTCCTTCTCATTCGCAAAGTCCATCCGCACCGCTGGGAAAGGAACAACCTGCCGGCGAATGGTTGACCTGCCGACACTCGGAATGACGGCGAGATTCCGCGGCCGGCCGCCCGTTAGGCCGCGCCACTCTCCAGCATCCGCACGCGCCGGTTCTTCTGCGGAAAGGATAGCGTGACCACGGTGCCGACGCCCTCCTTGCTCTCGATGCCCACCTGGCCGCCGTGCTCCCGCATGATGCGCTGTACGATCATCAGCCCGAGGCCGTGCCCGCCCGGCTTGGTCGAGTGGTAGGGCTGGAAGAGCTGCGCCAGGTCCTCCTGCCGGATGCCCACGCCGGAGTCACCGAACATGAGATAGACCGAATCGTCGTCAGCCCGCGACTTGATCTTCAGGATTCCGCCCGGCCCCATCGCCTCCATGGCATTGGTGATCACATTGAAGAACACCTGCTTCAGCTGGTTGCGATCGCCCAGAATCGCGGGCAGATCGGCCTGCGTCTCGGCCTCCACGGCGATTCCGCGATTCTCCAGCTCGCCGGCCTGAAAGCGCAGCACCTCGTCGAGCACGTCGACGACGCTGATCTCGGCGAGATCGGGCGGGCGCGGGCGGATCGCCTCGAGGAAATTGGTGATGATCCCGTCGAGCCGTTTCACCTCCGCCTGGCAGACCGCGATCGAGTGGGCGAGCGCCCCGGCGTCCCGCCCGGCCTTCAGCTTCGCCAGCTTGCGGGCGATGAGCTGCAGGTGGATGGTGAGCGAATTGAGCGGATTGCCGAGCTCGTGCGCCACCCCGGCGGCGAGGAGGAGGACGGACGAGGTCCGCTCGTTCTCGATCAACCGTTCCGTCGTCAGCTTCTCCCGCGTGACATCGGTGAGAATGACGGCGAAGCGGCGCGCCTTCTCCCGCGCACCCTCGGCCTGGAACGGCACCATGTAGAGCCGGACGACGCGTGCCTGGGGATAGCTCAGCTCGATTTCGCGGGCGACCACCGGCACGGCGGCGCCCTCCATGAGCGAGGCCTCGAGCGAAGCATGCAGCCCCGGCACCAGCCGCCAAAGCGTGGCCCCGGCCAGCTCGCCTTCGCGCAGCCCGATGAGGCGGCTGGCCGCCTCGTTGGCGTACTCGATCGCGCCGTCCACGTTGATGACGAGAATGCCCTCATGGATGGTGTTGAAGATCGCCTCGAACAGGCCGCGCTCGCGCGCGAGCCGCTGCACGAGATTGGCCAGATTGACCGAATCCAGCGAGTCGAGCCTGCCGAGCACGCGATCAAGCGAGCTGTGTTTCTTGCCAGCCATGGATCATCGGTACCAATTCTTCCCCGCGGCCAGCAATGGCGAAGTTGGCGCCGGCGGAACGCCCGCCCAACGGGCGGTGGTGGCCGGGGACCCGGGCGCGGGATCGGTCAGGAGAACAGCCGGAGCTGCGCCGGGTCGACCCGGCCGCGCATGAGCTTGCGCAGGAAGGCCCCGCGGTGCGCCGGGCAGCGCCCCAGCCGCAGCAGGGCGTCGCGGTGTTCGTCGGTGCCGTAGCCCTTGTGCTGCGCGAAGCCGTAGCCGGGATGCTTCGTCTCGAGCGCCTCCATCAGGCGGTCGCGCGTGACCTTGGCGACGATCGACGCCATCGCCACGCACAGCGAGCGCGCGTCGCCGCGCACCACGGCGGTGTGCGGGTAGATGAACCGGCGCAGCGCCAGGCCGTCGATGAGAATGCGGCAAGCCACCTGCGGCTGAAAGGCGCGGACCTCCGCCTCGCTCGCAAACAGGTCGGGCTCGACTTGGCGCGCGAACGCCGTCGGCGGGTAGATGCCCTCAAGCGCCCGGCGCATGGCCAGTTTAGTCGCCCCCAGGATGTTCAGCTCCTCGATCTCGGCCACCGATGCCTCGCCAACGGTCGCATGCACCTGCCCTTCCAGCGCGAGCTGTTCGATTTCCGCGTACACCGCGTCGCGCTGCGCGGGGGTCAGCTGCTTTGAGTCGTTGACGTGGCTGCTGCGCGCCACCGCCCAGCGGCCCTCGAGGAATTCCTTGGTCACGAGCACCGCCCCCGCGATCACCGGCCCGGCCAGCGCGCCGCGCCCCGCCTCATCCACCCCGATAAGCTCGCCGTACCCGTCAATCTGCCGGAGGTCAAACCCGCGGAGCTGGCGACGTCTGGGCATGGCTCAACGCGGAGGTTCCCGGCCGGGAGGAAGACGCCCTCCGCTTCGCGGCAGCCGCCGCGGATGGGCGCGGCGCCGCGGGGTTGCCGCCACGGGCGATCCGCCGCCGGCTTTCATGGCCGATGCCATTCCACGCGCTCCTTCGGTTTGGGCAGCGGCAGCTCGGCCAGTTTCCCGGCCGCGGCCACGACCTCGTAGGCCGTCCGAAAGTGCAACTTGGCGAAATCGCCCAGCGCGGGTGCGCCGAACTTCCGGATGATCTCCGCGGCCTGTGCCTTCACCTTCCCGCCGGCGCCCTTCTGCAGGGGCCCGCCGAATCGCTGCGAGAGCTTCCGGACGGCCCGCACATACTCCGCCCGCGCCACCACCGACGCCGCCGCCACCACCGGGTCCTCCTCCGCCCGCACCCGCATCTTCAGATCGAAATTCTTCACGTCCTTCTTCGCGAGTTCGCGCTGGGTCAGCGGCTGCTTGGAGAACTGGTCGAGCAGGCCCCACGGCACCCATTTCTCGTTCAACGCCTGCTCCAACGCGGTGGCGTGCTGCCAGGCGAGGAGGCGGTTGAGATTGGCGCCGGGGCGCAGCATCAGCTCGTTGTATTTCGCCATGCCGCAGGCGCAGGTCTTCGCCACCGCCCCCGCGGTCTTCCGGATGACGCCATCGAGCTTGAGAATCTGCGAATCGGCCAGCCGCTTGCTGTCCTTGACGCCGGCCTTGAGCCAGGCGTCGATGGCCGGCCTGTCGGCGATCACCGTCGCCGCCACGACCGGCCCAAAGAAGTCGCCCTTGCCGCTCTCGTCGAGCCCGGCATGGGCCACGAACCGCTCCGGATGCAGCACCTCGTCATAGCCCAGCCGCGGCGCCTGCGTGACCTCGGTCTCGAGCGTGTTGAGCACGAATTCCTCCGTGCCCTTGCCGGCCACAACCACGACCTTGCGCTTGTCATAGGCGGTGACGTTGACGTCGGGTCCCCGGAAGGCGAAGCGCGCGTAGGGCACTTCAAGCGGCTCCCAGCCCTTCGCCTGGCAGATGCCGCGCAGCGTCTCGAGCTGGGCGTCGTCGAGCGTGATCGTGTAGGTGCTGAGCTTCTGGGGCGCCTCCCCGCCATCGTCCGGCCGCGGTGTCATCGGCGGAGATAGCCGCAAAAAGGCGCAGAAAGCGCAAAGAAAAACCCGCTCCCTTCGTTCCGCCGAACGATCCCGCCGGCCGCCCGTCGCCCGCCATCGCGGCTCGGGAGTTCCCTCGACCCCGGGGGAATGCCGCGAGCGCGGGACGGCCACCGTTCCCCGCGCCCGGGCCCACGGCGGCACGTCCGCGGAGATTGTGACTGCGGTAAGTTGATGACTTTTGGCGCGTTTTGCGCCTTCTTGCGGCAGTCAATTTCGCTCGTGCAATCATACCAGCGTCTCCTCCGGCGGAGGGCCGATCTTCAGCGCGCGCTGCACGCGTGGTACCGCCGCCACCACCGGCGGCTGCCGTGGCGCACGGCGCCCTCGCTCTACAGGACCGTGGTTTCGGAGTTCATGCTGCAGCAGACCCAGGTGACGACGGTGCTTCCCTATTTCCGCCGGTGGATGCGCGAGCTGCCCGATTTCGCCGCCCTCGCTGCCGCCCCCGAGGCGAGGGTGCTCAAACTCTGGGAAGGCCTCGGCTATTACTCCCGCGCCCGCCACCTGCTCCAGCTGGCGCGGCGGCTGGCCGCCCGGCCCGCCCTTCCCCGCACGCCCCCGGAATGGCGCGAACTGCCCGGCGTCGGACCCTACACCGCCGCCGCGATCTCCAGCCTCCACTTTGGTGCGCCCGCCGCCTGCGTTGACGGCAATGTCGTCCGCGTCCTCGCGCGCCTCTCGGCTGACCGGACGGAATTCCGCGACGGCGCGGCGGCCGCGAAACATTTTGCCTCCCTCGCGAACGCCCTGCTCCCGTGCGCCGATCCGGGCACCCACAATCAGGCGATGATGGAACTGGGCGCGCTGGTGTGCGTGCGACGGAATCCGCGTTGTCCGGACTGCCCCGTGCAGCGATTTTGCGCGGCAGCGCGCCGTCGCGACCCGGAGGCCTATCCGCGGCTCGCACGCAGGAAGGTCACAGCACACGCGGTGCTGCGAGCTTGGTGTGAACACCGTGGCCGCCTGCTGCTGCATCGCGCGGCGGCCGGGGCGCGCCGGCTCGCCGCTCTCCACGAACTCCCCACGCCCGCCGAGTTGGGACTCGCCGCTGCGGCGGTGGCGGCCGCACCGCTCCTCGCCCGGAAGAAGCGCAGCATCACCAGCCGCCGGCTCACCGAATCCATCTATGCGGTGCCGCTCGGCGACGGCCAGCGCCGCCGGTTCGCCCGCCGCCCCGGCCTGCGCTGGATCTCCCTGGCCCGGCTGGACCGCATCACCTTTTCCGGCCCGCACCGCCGCTGGATCGAGGAAATCCTCCGCGCCCGCTCCGGAGCGCGGGTTTGATCAACCCCCACCGGAATCCGTCCGCTGCCACCACGGTACCATGTCAACTAATAGTTGACATGTTCCGCTTGCGCGGGCCGGCCAGCGGCAGGGCGGTGATTCGGCCAATACCGGCCTCGTCGCGGCCGGCGGCAGGTTTCGACGATGTCACGGCACGATCGGTGTCCCCCTTTCGACCTGCCTCGCGGTGCCCCGCGTCCGCTCCGGAGGGCGGGCCGGCCCGACCGCCACCAATTTCCATCCGCGGCCGACACGGCAACATGTCAGCTATTAGTTGACATTTTCGGCGGGCGCGCAGCGGCAGGCGTTGCGTGGAACAACGCGGGCCTCGTCGCGGCCGGCGGCAGGTTCCGGCGACGCTCCACCAGCATGGCTCCCCCCGGCTGGCTCCCGGTCGCGTGCGCGCGCCCCGCTCGCGCGGGCGTTACTCTTGGGCGCGCGGCGGTCGCGGCTCAACTCGTCCGGTCGGCCTGCACCAGCTGATCCAGACGGTGGCCGTCAATGTCGGTGTTCATCTGGATCCAGAGCGGCAGGTGATCCGAGAGCTGGAAACTGAACTGCAGGCGGGTGTACTTCTTGCCCGGGAAGAGCTCTTCGATGTGGGCGTCATCGATGAAGAAATCGAGGGTGCCCCCGGCCTTCATGAAATTGGCCGGCACGGTCGGCAGGTGCAGGATCTGATCGTAGCGGGCGGTGTGTTCCAGGTTCGTGCCGCCGATCAGGCGTTTGCCGGACTCCAGGTTTCGCAGCGGATCGGGGATTTGCAGGCCCCGGCTCGTCAGCGCCTTGAACAGCGCGTCATCGACCGCCGGGACGTTGAAATCGCCCATGACGATCAGGTCGTGATCCTCGACGTAGCGGTCCCTGAAGCGCGTGTCGATCCAGTTGGCGAGAAGCTGGAGCTCGGCCTGACGGCCGGCGACGCTGTTGCCCCAGCGCGCGTGGGTGGTCACGGCCACGAAATCGAAATTGCCGGCGCGAAACGAGCACATGTACGGGGCGCGCCAGAAGGATTGCTGGGCGAGGTATTCCTGCCCTTTCTGGACGCGCGGCGCGTCCACCTCGGCGGCGAGCCCGTTGAACACGACGGCACGTTTGTCGAAGAGGTAGGCGATGCGCTCGCTGTTGCCGCCGCTGTCGGCGATCCAGTCCGAATAGACCACGTTCCAGTAGTCGCCGAGGATGGGCAGCACGCGGTTGAGATCGGTCAGGTTGCTCCGCAGCTCGACGAGCGCGACCAGGTCGAACTGGCCGAGGATCTCGGCAATGTAGTGGATCGCGGCATCGGTGCGCCGCTTGTTGCCGAATTCCCGGACGTTCCAGATCGCCACGTTGAGCGTCTCATCGAGCTTGGAGGAGGGGATCTGGGCGGCCTGGATGCGCGCCCGCAGGGCGAGCAATCCCTGCGCGATTTGCGGGGTGACGTTTCCGTGGTGCATGGTTTCGAAGGAGGGTCAGACCACACGCAGGACCTGCGCGCGGGCTGCCACCGGCGCCGACCAATACCCGAAATTCCCGCCGGCAGGAAGCCCGCAATGCAGGGGAGTCCCGCCGCCCTGTGCGCTTGTGCGGCGGGCCCGGCCCCGCTAGGCTCGCCGCCAACCCACCACGCCCTTGGCGACAGGAGACCCCATGATCATGCCGCTACGCTCCGCCCGCCGGCTCGGCACCGCCCTCATCGCGCTGGCCGGCGCCTGCCTCATGCCCGGCGCCACTGCCGCCGGCGAAACGCCCGCGTCTCCCAAGGTGCGCGAGCCCGCCGTGGCCGGCCTGTTCTACCCCAAGGACCCAGCCGAGTTGTCCCGGATGATCGACGCCTTTCTGGCGGCCGCCACCGGCGCGCCACCCGGCGGCGACCTTCGTGCCCTGATCTGTCCGCACGCCGGCTACCCGTACTCCGGACCAGTGGCCGCGCACGCCTACAAGCTGCTGGCAGGTCGCAGCTACGACACCGTGATCGTCATGGGGCCCAGCCACTACGCGACCGTCTACGCGGCCGCAGTGCCCGATGCCGAGATTTACCGCACCCCCTTGGGCGACGTGCCGATCGCTGACAAGGCGAAGAAACTCGCGGGCCTGCGGCCGTTCGCCCTCGAACCGTTCTGCCTGGTGCAGCGCCCGGACTGGTGGGCGCAAGCGTCGCGCCCCGCGCCGGAGGAGGACCGGGCTGACACGTGGGAGCACTCCGTCGAGGTGCAGGTGCCGTTCCTCCAGCGTTCCTTGAAGGATTTCAAACTGGTGCCGGTCGTGTTTGGCGAGGTCAAGCCGGCGGCGGCGGCCAAGGCGCTCCTGCAGGTGATCGACGAGCGCACGCTGATCATCGCCAGCTCCGACCTGAGTCACTACGACACCTACGCCAACGCGCAGAAGCGCGATCGCCGCTGCATCGACGCCATCTGCCGCCTCGACGCCGCCGCGATCAGCGATGAGGACGCCTGCGGCCACACCCCCATCCGCGTGCTGCTCGGCGTCGCGAAAGATCGGGGATGGACGGCGCGTCTTCTCGACTACCGCAACAGCGGCGACACGACCGGCGACCGGTCGCATGGCGTCGTCGGCTACGCGGCCATCGCCTTCTATGCGCCGGCCGCCCCACCGTCATCGGACACTCAGGCGGCGCCGGCCCTGTCGCCGGCGTCGAGCGCGCCCGCCCCCGGGCGGTTCACGGCCGACGACCGGCGTTTCCTGCTCGGCCTCGCCCGCCGGACGCTGCGGGAAGTCACCGCCGACGACCGGCTGCCCGAGGTGCCGGCGGCCACCCTGGACCCCAAGTTCACCGCGGCGAAGGGCTGCTTTGTGACGCTGACCAAGAATCGCGAGTTGCGCGGCTGCATCGGCTACATCACGCCGCAGGGACCGCTCTACCAGGCCGTGATCGAGAACGCCCGCAACGCGGCCTTGCGCGATCCGCGCTTTCCGCCGGTGGCGCCGCGAGAAGTGGACCAGCTGGAGATTGAAATCAGCGTGCTCACCGAGCCCTTGCCCCTGTTCTTCAGTTCCCCCGAGGACCTGCTCCGCCAGCTCCACGCCGGGGCGGACGGGGTCGTGCTGCGGATCGGCGGCCGCAGCGCCACCTATCTGCCGCAAGTCTGGGAGCAGATTCCCGACAAAGAGGACTTCCTCAATCATCTGGCCGAGAAGGCCGGCTGCGATGCGTCCGCGTGGCGCCAGTCCAACGTGTCGGTCCTCATTTACCACGTCGAGTCCTTCAAGGAGTCGGAGCGCTGAGCCCGCCCGGCTCCGGCGCCGCCATCCGGCCCCGGTTCCTCCCCACCCCGATGTCCGCCCCGGAACCTGCCCCGACTGATCGCACGCGGCGGCTCGCGCTGCTTGCCGTGGGCGGCCTGGGGCTGTCCGCCGTGATGACGCAGCTGGTGCTGATGCGCGAACTGCTCGGCGCCTTCTCCGGCAACGAGCTCGAGTTCGGCATCAGCCTGGGTGGCTGGCTGCTGCTCACGGGCGCCGGCGCCGGGCTGGGCCGCAGGGCGGCGCGGCTTCGGGACCCCGCCGGGGCGCTCGTGGCGGGCCTGGTGCTCGTGGCGGTGATCCCGCTCCTGGAGGTGGTTGCCGTGCGCGTGCTGCGCGACGTCGTCTTCATCCGCGGCGCCGCGGCCGGCGTGACCGGCACCGTGCTGGGGAGCCTCGCCCTGGTCCTGCCCTTCTGCGTGACCTCCGGCGCCCTGCTCACCCTGGCCTGCAGCCTGGTCTCGCGGTTCGACGGGGCGGCCGGCTTGGGCCGGGTCTACGTCGCCGACAGCCTCGGCAGCATCGGTGGCGGCGTCCTCTTCAGCTTCGTGCTTGTGCCGTGGTTCGACCACTTCGCGCTGCTCTGCTTCCCGGCGGCGCTGAACCTCCTGCTTGCCGTGATCTTCGCCGTGCACCTGCGCCGGTGGCTGCTGCTCGGCTCCACGCTCATCGTGGCGGCGGGTTTGACCGGACACGTTCTGCTGATCGATGCGGACGCGGTGACCACCGCGGTCCAGCATTGGGGTCAGCCGACGCTGTTTCGGGCCAACTCGCCCTACGGCCGGCTGGTCGTCACCGCGGACGCCGGCCAACTCACGTTCTACGAGAACGGCATCCCGCTGATCTCGACCCACAACATCGATCAGCTGGAGGAAACCGTCCACTACGCAATGAGCCAGCGGCCGGACGCCCGCGCCGTTCTCCTGCTCTCCGGCGGCGTCACCGGCACGGCGCGCGAAATCCTGCGCTACGGCGTGCGCGCGGTCACCTATGTCGAACTGGATCCGCTGATCATCGCGGCCGGGCGCCGTTTCCTCCCGGAGAACCTGGCCGATCCACGGATCACGACCGTGGCCACGGACGGCCGGCGCTACGTGCAGCAGACCCGTCAACGCTTCGACGTTGTGATCGTCGACATGCCCGATCCGTCCACCCTGCAGCTGAACCGGTTCTATACCGACGGTTTTTTTGGCGAGGCGCGGCGCGTGCTGAACGAGGGCGGCGTTCTGGCCTTCGCCCTGGGCCACTATGAGAATTACGTCAGCCCCGAGCTCGCGCACCTGCTCGCCTCCGCCCATCATACCCTGCGCCGTTCGTTCGCGCAGGTGCGGTTAATCCCCGGCGGCCGCGTTTTTTTTCTCGCATCCGACGGCCCTCTCTTCCTCGACATTGCCGCGCGCCTGGAACAGCGCGGTCTGACCACGCGGCTGGTGAATCGGCATTATCTCGATGCCACCTTGGCGCCGGATCGGCTGGCCGATCTCACCCGCGCGGTGGCGCAACCCGCCGAGATTAACACCGATTTTAATCCCGCGCTTTACTACTACTATTTGCGTCACTGGCTCAGCCAGTTCACGGTGCGCACGGGCCTGCTGGGCGGCCTACTGCTGTTGGGCCTCGCCGTCTACCTGCTCCGGTTGCGGGCGGTGCCGCGCGTGATCTTTGCCTCGGGCTTCGCGGCATCAGCCCTCGAGGTCGTCCTGCTGCTCGGCTATCAAGTGCTCTACGGTTCGCTCTACCGGCAGGTGGGGTTGGTCGTCACCGTTTTCATGACAGGTCTGGCGGCGGGCGCCTGGCGCGCCAACCGGCCGGTCGCCCCTGGGGCCGCGGTGGCTCCTCCCCGTTTAACCGTCTTGGGTCCAAATCGTTCCATCATCCTGCTGGCCGGCGGCATCGCCGTGCTGGCCACGCTGCTGCCGTTCCTCCTGCCGCGCCTCGGTCGCGTCGACGCGGTCGCGGGAACTCCGCTCGCCGGCCAGGGCGTCGTGCTGCTGCTCACGTTCTGCCTGGCGGCGCTCGTGGGCGGCCAATTTCCGCTGGCGGGCGCAGCCGAGCCGGGCGAACCCGCCGCCACGGCCGCCCGGTTGTACGCGGCCGATCTCGTCGGCGCATCGCTCGGGGCCCTGCTGGTCAGCACCCTGTTGCTTCCGCTGCTGGGTGTAACCGCGGTCTGCCTGCTCACCGCGGCATTGAATCTCATGGCCGCGGCGATAGCCTGGAGGATGAAGCCCTCCGCATGAACACGCTTGTCTTCCTCTGCCTGAAACTCGTCCGCTGGACCGGCTGGTTGCTGCTGCCGCTGGTGCTGGCGTTTCTCGCGACCGGCTACGCGATGAGCGGGCGCTACGGGCTCGGCGTCCTGGCCGACGAGAAGACCGCACTCACCCTGCACAAGCTCATGCACCTGCCGCTGGGCGTCCTGCTGGTTGTGCATGTCGTGCCGTCCGTTTACCTCGCCTTGCTCCGATGGGGATGGATCAAACAACGCCAGCCGTCCGGATGACGCGGCGCCGGGCGCTCGCCTGCGGCGCAGCGGGCTTTGCCGGCCTCGCCGTGAATGGCTACGCCGGCTGGCTCGACGGCCTGTTCAAACTCGGCGGCGCCGAGGCGCCGGCCGACATCTTCAAGGGCGATGCGCCCAACGATGAGCTCTGGGCGCTGTGGCGCCAGCGCGGCTGGGTGAAGGAGGCGTCGCACTACCTCAAGCTCGACCGGAACGTCCAATGCAAGGTCTGCCCGAACAACTGCCTGCTCGCGCCCGGCGACCGCAGCCATTGCCGCAACAAGGTCAACCGCGACGGCACGCTCTACACGATGGTCTACGGCAACCCGTGCACGTTCCACATCGACCCGGTGGAGAAGAAGCCCCTGTTCCACTATCTGCCCGGCAGCCCCACCTTCTCCCTCGCCACGTCGGGATGCGTCTTCCGCTGCCTCAACTGCCAGAACTGGGAGATTTCCCAGAAAAAGCCGGAGGAGACCAAGAATCCGCGCGGCCCCGAGTTCCGCCTGCACCCGCCGCTGCCCGCCGAGCTCAGCCTCGAGGACATCGGCCGACTCAGCCTCTTCCCCGACGATGTCGTGGCCGTGGCGCAGGCACTGCGCTGTCCCTCGATCTCGTACACCTATTCCGAGCCCACCGCCTACTACGAGTACGCGACCGACACCTGCCGGCTCGCGCGCGCCCGCGGGCTTAAGAACATCATTGTCACCTGCGGTTCGATCGAAGAACGCCCGCTCCGCGACCTCGCCCAGTTTGTGGACGCCGCGCACGTGGACCTCAAGGGTTTCAGCGATGACACCTACCACCGGCTGAACTCCGGCAAATTGCAGCCCATCCTCGACACGCTCCGGATCTACGACGAGCTCGGCGTGTGGTTCGAGGTCATCAACCTGGTCGTGCCCACCTACACCGACGATCTCGAGATGATCAAACGAATGTGCGGCTGGCTGGTGGAGAAGCTCGGCCCGGACCGGCCGCTGCACTTCTCGCGCTTCTCCCCGCAGCACAAGCTTGATCATCTGCCGCCGACGCCGGTCAACCTGCTCGTCCAGGCCCGCGACGTGGCGCGCGCCGCCGGTCTCCGCTACGTGTACATCGGCAACGTGCGCGATGTGCCCGATGCCGGCACGACCTTCTGCCCGAGCTGCCGGCGGGCGATCATCGAGCGCGACGTGTTCTCCGTCACCGCCTTTAATCTCGCCGGCGGCCGCTGCCGCTTCTGCCGGACGCCGATCGCCGGGGTATGGTCGGCGTAAGGCGGCGTCAGCCGCGCCCGCCGCCCACCGCTGTCACCGCAGCAGGTCCTCGATCCGCTCCTTCGACTCGCGGACGTCCGCCGCCGCCGCCCGGGAATTCAGCTCGAGCACGAGCAGATGGTGGGGCTGCCAGAATCGGCGGATCATTTTGAAATCGACGCGCCCGCGGCCGATGGGCCGGTGGTCGTGGCCCTCCGCGTCCACGTCGTGGAGGTGGAAGCCGAGGAGCCGCCCGGCGTTCTCCTCCAGCAGCCGGCGCTGCGTAATGACGCCCATCCGCTCCTTCAGCTCGGCGTGCCCGGTGTCATGCCAGTAGCCCGCCTGCTCCGGCGGTGCCGCCTCCCGGAGGAAGGCGGGCAAATCGGCGTCGAGCGGGAGCTCTTCGAACCGCTCACGGTTCTCAATGCCAAGCGGCACGCCCTTGGCGGCCGCATCGGGCAGGATCTCCGCGACGCTGCGCCTCGCCTGCTCCCAGAACGCGGGCTGGCGCGAGCGCAGCCGCGCCCAAGCCGCGGCGAGGACCTTCGCATAGCGCGAATCTGCCGTCGGCGCCGCTCCCGGATGACGAGCGGCGAAGCGGCGCAGCCACCGCCCCGGATGGCGCCACAGGAACCGCACGCTGCCCAGGTGCAGCACGACCGCCCGCGCCCGCACCTGGACCGCGAAATCGAGCGTGCGCCGCGTGTGCCGCACCCATTGCTCGTGCTCATGCCCGTGGCGGGCGGGCGCGGACGGCTCGAAGAGGTTGGGCGCCGCGTGCATCATGCCGGCGGGCAGCGGGCAGAAATTGTGGATGGAGCTGACCTGGATGAACCCTTCCTGGAGCGCTTTGAGGATGCCCGGCACCAAGGTGATGCGAATGCCGTGGCTCAGCTCCACGTGGGCAAAGCCCAGCTCCGCCATCTCCTGCAGCATCTCATAGCCATCGCTGTGACGCGCGGAACACCAGGCGGTGGAAAGGGCCAGGATCGGATTCACGGAGGGAGACGCCTGCCAGCGGTCAAACAGGCAATGAAATGTCCCGCCACGCTCCGCGTGACAAGCGGGTTCGCCGCTCCACCCGGAACCGCCCGGCCTCCTCCCGGCCGCCGCCCCCGCACCCCGCGCGCCGAATCAGCTCTCGTACCGCGCCCGCAGCATCGCGTTGAACGCGGCCACCTTGGCCTTGCGCCGGCGGCGTTCGCACGGCTTTTCGTAATAGCGCTTGGCGCGGACCTCTTTGATGACGTTCTCGCGGTCGAGCTTCTTCTTCAATCGGCGCAGCGCGCGATCCACCGGCTCGTTCTTGCGGATCTTGATTTCAATGGACATGGAGACGACAGGGAGTTTCTGGCGAAAAACGGCTAAGTCTCCAGTCGGTCCCCCCTCCGTCAATCCCTATTTTCCGCCACCGTGGTCGATCCACGCCGTCGGACCGTGCGCAGCGGTGTTCAGGGTTGCACTGCTCTGCGCCGGGAGCGCGCGGTGCAAGGGATGCTCGACCGCGGCGCTGCATTCGACCTTGAACATTTCGCCGCGCGGTCTTGGTTAGCGGAATCGTGCCGCCGCCCGACACCAATTTCGTCCATCTCCATGTCCATTCGGATTACAGCCTGCTCGACGGCGCCTGCCGCATCGACCGCCTGATGGATCGCGCGGCCGCGCTGGGCATGAAGGCGATCGCGCTCACCGACCACGGGAATCTCTTCGGCGCGATCGACTTCTACAACCAGGCCAAGGCCCGCGGCATCAAACCGCTCATCGGCTGCGAGATCTATCTCACCGAGGGCTCGCGGCTGGAGCGCACCGGCCGCAGCGAGGAGGGCAAGTCGATCTTTCACATGGGGCTGATCGCGCGGAATCACACCGGCTACCAAAACCTTCTCAAGCTCATCTCCGACGCCCACCTGAAGGGCTTCTATTACCGCCCGCGGGCCGACTTCGAGACGCTCGCCCGTTATGCCGACGGCCTGATCGCCTTTTCGGGCTGCCTGGCCGCCCTGATTCCCCAACGCCTGCTGCAGGGCCGCTATGACGAGGCCCGGCGCGCCGCCGCACGCTTCGTCGACATCTACGGCCGGCAGAATTTCCTCGTCGAAATCCAGGACCACGGCCTTACCCCGCAACGCCGCATCGCCCCCGACCTCCTCAAGCTCGCGCGCGAGCTCGACCTCCGCGTCGTCGGCACCAACGACGTCCATTATGTCCGGGCCGAGGATGCCGGCCCGCACGACACCCTCCTCTGCATCCAGACCGGCGCGAAGCTCGCGGACGCCGACCGGATGCGCTTCGACAGCCAGCAGTTCTATCTCAAATCGCGCACCGAGATGGCGGAGATCTTCCGCGAACTGCCCGAAGCCGTCGTCAACACCCAGGCCGTCGCCGAGATGTGCGACCTCACCATCCCCTTCCCCACCGGTTCCGAGCGCTACCCCCGCTACCCCCTGCCGCCCGAGGTGAAGACCGACCGGGCCGGTTATCTCAAGCAGCTCTGCATCGACGGCCTGCGGCGGCGCTATGGCCTCGACTATGCCGCGCGCGGCCCGGCCGGCGCGGCCGCCGCCCGGACGAGCGACCCGCGCCTCGCGGCGGAGCTCTGCGAGCGGATGGACTACGAACTCTCGATCATCGATCAAACCGGCTACACCGATTATTTCCTCGTCGTCTGGGATTTCATCCACTGGGCCAAGGAGCACGGCATCCCCGTGGGCCCGGGGCGCGGCTCGGGGGCGGGCAGCATCGTCGCGTACCTGCTGGGCATCACCGATCTCGACCCGCTCCGCTTCAAACTCCTCTTCGAGCGCTTCCTCAATCCCGAGCGCGTCTCGCCGCCCGACTTCGACATCGATTTCTGCATGCGCCGCCGCGGCGAGGTCATCGATTACGTGCGCGGAAAATACGGCAATGACTGCGTCGCCAACATCATCACCTACGGCACGCTCGGCGCCAAGATGGTGATCCGCGACGTCGCCCGCGTGCACAGCCTGCCCTACGCCGACGCCGACCGCCTGGCGAAGATGATCCCCGACGAGCTCAACATCACCCTCGACAGCGCCATCGCCAAGTCCGCCGAATTGCGCGCCGAACTCGAACGCAACCCCACGGCCCGGCAGATCGTCGAACAGGGCCGCGTCCTCGAGGGCATGGTACGCAACACCGGGAAACACGCCGCCGGCATCCTGATCACCGATACCCCCCTGGAGGAGTATGTGCCCCTGACGCTGCAGGAGGGCGACGTGACGGTGCAGTACGACATGAATGCGGTGGCCAAGCTCGGGCTGCTCAAGATGGATTTTCTTGGCCTGAAGACGCTCACGGTCATCGCCGACGCCGTGGAGAACGTCCGCCGCACGGTCGACCCCGCCTTCGACCTCGAGCAGATCCCGCTCGACGATCCGCGGACGTTCGCCCTCCTCAACTCCGGCCGCACCACCGCGGTGTTCCAGCTCGAATCCGGCGGCATGCAGGCGCTCTGCCGGCAGTTGCAGGTCTCCACCATCGACGAGGTCATTGCGCTCATCGCCCTGTTCCGCCCGGGCCCGATGGAATGGATCCCGGACTACATCCGCGGCAAGAAGGATCCGTCGACCGTCAAGTTCCCCCACCCCCTCCTCGAGGACATCTGCCACGAAACCTACGGCGTGATGGTCTACCAGGAGCAGGTCATGGAGGCCGCCAAGGTGATCGCGGGCTACACGCTGGGCGGCGCCGACATGCTGCGTCGCGCCATGGGCAAAAAGGATCCGGTGGCGATGGCCGAGGAGCGCGGCAAGTTCGTCGCCGGCGCCAAGCGCCTGCACAACATCGAGGAGAACGTCTCCGACGCGATCTTTGACATCCTCAACAAGTTCGCGGGTTACGGCTTCAATAAATCGCATTCCGCCGCCTACGCTGTCCTCAGCTACCAGACGGCGTATCTGAAGGCCAACCACCCGGTGCAGTTCATGGCGGCCGTCCTCAGCTCGGAACTGGGCAACGCGGACAAGGTCGCTCACTTCATCGATGAGGCGCTGGCGATGGGCATCCCCGTGCTCGGCCCGGATATCAACGAGTCGCGGGAGAGCTTCACGCCAGTCGTGGCCGCGCAGGCGGCCACGACCGCCCGCCGAAGCCTGGGTGAAGGCGAGCCTTCCGCTTCATCCGGAAAGATCCGCTTTGGCTTGGCGGGCATCAAGGGCGTCGGCGAGGCGGCGGCTCAGAAGATCATCGGCGAGCGTGAGGCCGGCGGCCCCTACCGGGATTTCGCCGATTTCCTGCTGCGTAGCGATGCACGCGCCATCAACAAGCGCGTGCTCGAGTGTCTGGTGCTCACCGGCGGCTTCGACTCTTCGGGCTCCACCCGCGAGGAGTTGTACGCGGAGGTCGACGATGCGCTCGCCGCCCTGGGCGAA
>DATIWI010000049.1:0-2397 GCA_035519475.1 Opitutaceae bacterium | reverse complement strand
CAGCGAGCAATGCCGTAGTATGCCCGATTCCGGCGACTTCTCAGTCCCACACGATTTTCTTCATTTCGCGACTTGACTTAGAAAGCGACGCTCCCGTTGGGTCTGCGAATAAGCTATCGGACCTCATTCGGTGGTTTGGCGACGATACGACCGGGTGGATCGCGCACAACCCGACGGCTTGCCTCCGGCTTGGCGACGCGTGTAGATGAAATGGGGGGGCGGAGACACTGAACGTCGATCTTGCGCGCTGAACTACCGACGGGGCCTCCTTTGGGTGGGCGCCGGTACTAACGATGGTCCGCGAGATTCTCCCAATTCAGCACGACGGCTAGCGATGAAGGTCGATCTCCCCGGTAAGCGGGGACGAGGAAGCGGTCTCCGCCTTCCGCAACATCGAAGCCGAACGGGGGGTGGAGCCTGGAAATCGCCTCCTGCGGAACTGGAAATAGACGTTTCGGCTCTCCGGCCAACGTAGCCGCATGGATCCAATAGTCGCGCCCGAGATAGAAGATCTCGCGTCCTGGCTTTGGCCAGCGCACTATCGAGGCACCGCCGCGAGATATCTGTCGACGGACACCTGTCAGTTTCCGGCGCTCGGGGTCGAACTCCTGGACGTAGACCTCCAGATCCCCTGAATCGTCGGAAAGGAACGCGATGGACCGTCCATCGGGAGAGAAGACGGCTCCAGACTCTTGCCGCGTCTTTACGGATAACGGCACCAATTCATTCTTGCGAGCCAAGTCGACCAGGTAAACCTCGGCGTCCTGGCGGGAGCCAGGGTGGTTAATGGGAGTGCTCGTCTCGGCGATGAATCGGCCGTCGGGCGACCAATCTGTCGGCAATTGAAAATTTCCTTCCGGAAGTCCCGCGGGCAGGTTCTCCGAGACAACTCGCTCGCGCAACCCCAACATCGCCAATACGGGAGGCTGGCCGGCGGCCTCGCCGTAAACGATTCGGTCCGCATCGGAGCTGAAGACCGGCGAATCCATGCTCGCATCCAAGGCCGCTACGCGGCGGGCGAGGCCGGTTGCGATTTCGACCACCCAGGCATCAAGCAAGCCACGGGACCAATCGACAACGGGCATTACCGCCCAGCGGCCGTCCCTCGATAGCCGGACGAAATTGAAACTGCTCAGCACAGGCCCCACAGAGGAAAGCTCACGGCCCTGCCGGTCCATCCACACCAGCTGTGAGCGGTCGGGGTGGTCCAGCCAGACCAGTGTCGCGCCCGCCACGGATGCCTCCACACCACCGGTAGAGCGGTAGTATGGAACGTGCGAAGCAACCGGCACCGGACCTTCGGACGTCAAGCGGCCGGCCTTGTGGTCGAACCCGCGGGCCACCAAGTTCCCGCCCCGCATATAGAGCAACCAGGACCTGTCCGGATGCCGAGAAGAGCGAGTCAAGAACACGCGCGAATCGGATTGAAAAAGGGTCCTGCCCGCCTGATCAGCGGCAGCAAGGCGCACCTGATTGATGTGGGCCGCCGAATCCCAGGCGATGTAGATCACACGATCGTCATTCGGCAGCGGTTGCGCCCACGTCTGCGGGACCGGTAGTTTGCGAGGTATGCCGCCCGCAATCGGCACAGCCCAGCCATATTGGCGATCGGCGGAACGGATTTCACCCTGGCGGAACCAAGCGCCAAAGAACCTGGGCGGCAACTGAGCCAGTTCATCCTGGGGCGCGCCCGCCAAGGAGATTCTGCGTAGCTTGCGGTCGGCGTAAACGCTGTAGTAGATGTACGCTCCGTCAGGCGACCAAAAGACACTCTGAGCGTCTCTGGTATCCGGAAGTTCGCGTGACTCCGCCTGGGCAAGATCCCGGAGCCACAGGGATGGCAGGCCGCCCCGGCCGCGCGCCGTGAACGCCAGGTATCGTCCGTCAGGAGACAGCTGAAAGCCCTGGCGTGCCATGGACGGCTCGAGGACCGTGCCGGGTGGGGGCGGAATAGTGAAGCGCACAACCGGCCCTAGCGTGGTCAGAGGCCGGGAGCGGGCGCCAATCCACATCCCAGCACTAAACGCAGCCAATACCGCGAGTGCTGCCGGCCAGATCCAACGAGGCAAACCGGGCGGAGCCAAGGAAGGGGACAACTCGACCGTTGCTGGCCGTAGCGGCCTCTCCACCGGCGCGATAAAGCGGTACCCCCTGCCTGGAACCGTCTCGATATAACGCGGGCTGGCCGCCTCGTCCCCAAGCACGACTCGCAGCCGGTTAATCGCCGCATTCAAGGCGTGCTCAAACTCGACAAACGTATCGGCGGCCCACAATTGAGCACGGAGCGTTTCACGCGATACCAGCTCGCCGGGTTCCTCCAGCAGCGCCAGCAGGATCTGGAACGGCTTCCTGGGCACGCGCACTTTGATTCCAGATTTGTAAATCTCGCCGGCGACC
>DATIWI010000048.1:0-25180 GCA_035519475.1 Opitutaceae bacterium | reverse complement strand
GATCAAACTGGGGCAGGGCGTGGCGGTCAGCGTGCTCCAGAAGATGGGGCTCGATCTGGAGACCGTGCGCGCGGCGGTCGAGAAACAGGTGGGCACCGGCACGGAGACCAAGGCCACGGGCAGCATACCCTACACCCCGCGGGTGAAGAAGGTGCTGGCGCTGGCCGGCAAGGAGGCGAAGACGCTCAACCACAGCTATGTCGGCACCGAGCACATCCTCCTCGGCCTCCTGCGCGAGGGCGAGGGCGTGGCCGCGCGCGTGCTCAAGTCGCTGGAGATCGACATCGAGCGCACCCGGCAGGAGATCCTCCGCGAGCTCGATCCGCAGTTCTCCGGCGAGAGCGGCGAAGAGGCGGCGGCGCCGTCGGCGCGCGGCGGCGGGCCCGAGGAGAAGAAGGAGGTCAAGACGCCCGCGCTCAAGGCGTTTGGCCGCGATCTGACCGAGCTGGCGCGCAAGGGCGAGCTCGATCCCGTGGTGGGCCGCCGCACGGAGATCCGCCGGGTGATCCAGATTCTCTGCCGCCGGACCAAGAACAATCCCGTCCTGATCGGCGAAGCCGGCGTGGGCAAGACTGCCATCGTGGAGGGCCTCGCCCAGGAGATCGCCAGCGGCATCGTGCCGGAGCTCCTCATGGAAAAGAAGGTCATCACGCTCGATCTCGCGCTGATGGTCGCGGGTACGAAGTACCGCGGCCAGTTTGAGGAACGGATCAAGGCGGTGATGGACGAAATCAGGCGCTCCAAGTCCGTCATCCTGTTCATCGACGAACTGCACACGATCGTCGGCGCGGGCGCGGCCGAAGGCGCGATGGACGCCTCGAACATCTTCAAGCCGGCGCTGTCGCGCGGCGAGTTGCAGTGCATCGGCGCCACCACCCTGAACGAGTACCGGAAGTACATTGAGAAGGACAGCGCGCTGGACCGCCGCTTCCAGGCCATCAAGGTCGACGCCCCCTCGGTCGAGGACACCATCCTCATCCTGAAGGGCATCCGCGGAAAGTATGAGGACCACCACAAGGCGACCTTCACCGACAAGGCGCTCGAAGCCGCCGTCAAGATGTCGGACCGCTACATCACGGGCCGCTTCCTGCCCGACAAGGCCATCGACGTGATGGACGAGGCCGGCTCGCGCGCCCGCATCTCCGCCCTCAGCCGGCCGCCGGACGTGGAGGCGTTGAACAAGGAGATTGAATCCGTCTGCGCGCAGAAGGAGGAGGCCATTTCCCAGCAGCACTTCGAGGAGGCGGCCAAATTCCGGGACACGGAGAAGCAGCTCCGGACGAAGCTGGAGCAGACCACCGAGGAGTGGAAGAAGCAGCGCGAGGAGAAGCGCATCATGATCGACGAGGATTTGATGATGCAGGTGGTCGCCGACTGGACGGGCATTCCGCTCAGCCGGATGGAGAAGAAGGAGAACGAGAAGCTGCTCCAGCTGGAAGGCGAGCTGCAGAAGGTCATCATCGGGCAGGATGCGGCGACGGTGGTCATCTCGCGGGCGCTGCGGCGTTCCCGCGCCGACCTCAAGGACCCGCGCCGGCCCATCGGCTCGTTCCTCTTCGTGGGGCCGACGGGCGTCGGCAAGACCGAGTTGGCGAAGCAGCTGGTGGCGCAGATGTTCGCCAGCCAGGACGCCATCATCCAATTCGACATGTCGGAGTACATGGAGAAGTTCTCCGTGTCCCGGCTCATTGGCTCGCCGCCGGGCTACGTTGGCTACGAGGAGGGCGGCCAGCTCACCGAGCAGGTGCGCCGCCGGCCGTATGCCGTCATCCTGTTCGACGAAGTCGAAAAGGCGCATCCGGACGTCGTCCAATTGCTGCTGCAGATCCTCGAGGACGGCCGGCTGACCGACTCGCTGGGTCGGACGGTCGATTTCCGCAACACGATCATCATCATGACGTCCAACGTCGGCGCGCAGCAGCTCCAGCGCCAGACCACGATGGGGTTTGCCGCCGGCGGCAAGAGCGAGTTCGGCGACCACGAGAAGATGCGCGAAAAGGTGCTCGAGGAGGCCAAGAAGATCTTCAAGCCCGAGTTTCTCAACCGCATCTCGGACATCGTCTTCTTCCGCCCGCTGAGCAAGGACGACCTCCTGCGGATCGTCGATCTCGAGGTCGCCAAAGTGGCAAAGCGACTTTCAGACAAGAAGATCCACCTCGAGCTGACCCCGGAAGCCCGGACGTTCTTGATTGAAAAGGGCTACGACGAGAAATATGGCGCGCGCCCGCTGCGTCGGGCGGTGGAACATTACCTGGAGGACACGCTGGCCGAAGCGGTGCTGCGCGGCGCGGTGAAGGAAGGCGAGCCGATCCTGGTGGTGCGCGAGGGCGACAAGCTGGAATTCAGGCAGAAGGCGCCCGCCGCGGGGGCGACCGGAGTCTCCCCCTGAGGCGAAGTTAACCAATGACTTACCGCCGGCGGCGTTGCCAGACGCCGGCATTTGGTCTTCGCTCGGCGCATGATGCGCGGACCAACGCTGCTCGCGGTCGTCTTTTTCGGGACGACGGCATGCGCGTTGGCGGCGGAGCGGGTGGAGGGCGAGCTGGCCCACGCGCCGACGGCCCAGCGGATTGCCGCCCTGCAAGCGGAGGCGGAACGGACGGGTTGGGTCGGCGTCGCGCATGAACTGCGGGGAGCGGCCCTATCCCTTTACGCAAAGCAAGGGGCGCAGGTTCAGGCGTGGTATCACCTCTACCGGTGGGCGAGTCTCTTCGGCCTGACTGAGGATCAGGCCGTCGCTGCCTGGGTCGATCAGATGAAGCGGGTGGGAGCCAATCCCGCCGATTTGCCCGGGGGCGTCCGGACGAGCGCCCACCCGCTGGCGGATTTCTGGCCGGCGGACCTGCGGGCCTTCGCGATGGCATCACCGGAGTTCTCGGAACAGTTCTTCACGCTCCTCTCGCCGCTGGATCAGCCCGGCATGGTGATGTCGATCCTGGCCGCCCTGTGGACCCGGCAGCCGGCCGATTTCAAGGAGTACGCGAATCTCGCCCTCGCCATTGCCGTGGTCTACGACGTGCCGCCGCCACCGTCCTGGCCGCACGGTCAGGTGAGCCCGGACGCGTTGCCGCGCCGATTTCCGCCGCCGACCGAGATCTTCGCTTTCTTCGTCAAAGCCGACCGGACCGGCGCCACCCTCCAGCATTTGCGCGCGCTGCCGGCGTCCGAGCTCAAGTTCGTCGTCGATACCACCGCCACCTATGATGAATTGGTGTGGGCGCAGAACAGCGTCCAGATGCCGCTCAATCAGCTAGCGAGGATCTACGATGTGGTCCGCTACCGGCGCGACCGGCTCGAGAGCGGGACGCTCCAATGGCCGCAGCCCACCTACCGGCTCATGGACATTCTGAAGGCGGGCGGCATCTGCGTGGATCAGGCCTATTTCGCCGCGACGGTGGGCAAGGCCAAGGGCGTGCCGACGCTGCTGTTCCGCGGTGCGGGCTTCGATGGCCGTCATGCCTGGTTCGGGTTCCTGGACGGCAGCGGCCACTGGCAGCTCGATGGCGGGCGCTATGCGGACCAGAAGCTGGTGGCAGGCGTGGCGTACGACCCGCAGACCTGGACCAACATCTCCGACCACGAGCTCACCTTTCTCACCGAGGGATTCCGCCGCCTGCCGCTGTACCAGACCTCCCAGATGCATTCGCAGTTCGCCGCGGTCTATCTGGAGGCCGGCGAATTCGCCTCCGCCGCCAAGGCCGCCCGCGCCGCCGTCAACACCGAGCGCCGCAATCTCGACGGCTGGAACGTCCTGATTCGCGCGCAGCAGCGCCTCGGGGGCGACCCCAAGCAGCTCGAAACCCTTTACCAGGAGGGCGCCCGGGCCTTCCAGCGTTATCCCGACGTCGAGGCGGAATTCAAGACCCTGCTCAGCCGCAGCCTGCGGGCGCGCGGGGAGGTGAGTGCGGCGGATTTCGCCGAGCGCAGCACCGCCCGGAAGTATGACCAGGCCGAGCGGGCGGATCTGGGGGTCAGCCAGGCGAGCGAGATCCTCCGGCGCAGCCTCGACAGCGACGACCGGAACACGCGAATTCGCACCTTCTACAACGTGCTCAACTCCTACGGTCGCGGGGCGGGCGTCGATTTCTTCGACCGGATCGTACGGCCCTTTGTCGAGCACCTGCTGCAGAACGACCAGCCGCAAGAGGCGATGCAGGCGATCGCGCAGGCGCGCCGGGTGTTGCGGGTTGAGCCCAACAGCCAGCTCGATGGCGAACTCAGCACGCTCGCGGACCGCGTGCAGAAGGCGCTGAACTGACTCGCGTCCCTGCCGGGATCCAACCTCCCGGCGATCCTGACGCGAAGCGCCTCCCGGAAGTTCCGAACGCCCGAGGGTCACCGACCGAAGATGAGGCGCGCCCGCCGGAGGGCAGCCGGGCTTCGGCCAGGCTCGCCAAAGCCGCGCCGCAACCTAACATTCCCGCATGCCCACGTCTGCCCTCACCCTGACCAGTCTCCGCCCGCGCGCGGAGGCGGAACTCACCCAGGATATACTGCCCTTCTGGATCCGCCACGGATTCGAACCCGCGACGGGGCGCATGGCCGGCCTGGTCACGTACGATCTGCGGCGATTCGATGACGTGCCGCGCCACGTGGTGATCTGTGCGCGCATCCTGTGGACTTTCGCCGCGGCGGCGCGGCACGATCCGCGGCCGGAATGGCTCGCGGCGGGCCGACGGGCGCTGGCGCAGCTGACGGGGCCGTTCTGGGATGCGCGGCAGGGCGGAGTCTTCTGGAGCCTCGATCGAGACGGGCGCGTGCATTCCGACCGCAAGCAGACGTACGCCCAGGCGTTCGCGATTTATGGACTCGCCGAATGGTCCGCGGCCGCGGGCGACGCAGGGGCGCTCGCCCGGGCGCAGACGCTGTTCCAGTTGATCGAGCAGCACGCCGCGGATGCGGAGCGCGGCGGCTACATCGAGGCACTCAGCGCTGGCTGGGGCGGGCTGGCCGACATGCGCTTGAGCGACAAGGACCTCAATGCGCCCAAGTCGATGAACACCCTTTTGCACGTGCTGGAGGCGTACACCACGCTCTTCCGCCAGTGGCCCGACGCCGCGCTGCGCGGCCGGCTGCGGGATTTGCTCGGCGTGATGCTGGACCGGGTCGTCACCACGTCGCCCTACACCTGCTGCCAGCTCTTCTTCGACCGTGAGTGGCGCTCGCTGTCGGCAGGGATCTCCTACGGGCACGACATCGAAGCGAGCTGGCTTCTGTGGGAGGCGGCGGACGCGCTGGGGGAGGCCGCGCTGCGCGACCGCACGCGGCGCGTGGCGCTCGACATGGCGGCGGGTGTGCTCGCCCACGGATGCGATCCGGACGGGTCGGTCTGCTACAGCGGCACCGCGGCTGGCGTGGTCAACACAGACAAACACTGGTGGCCCCAGGCCGAGGCCGTGGTGGGGTTTCTCAACGCCCACGCGCTGAACCGCGACGGGCAGTACGAATCGGCGGCCCTGCGGGCGTGGCAGTTCATCGAGGATCATGTCATCGACCGAAAACACGGGGAATGGTTTGCCCAGGTGGATCGCGCGGGGCGGCCGTCGCCGGATTACCCGGCGAATCCGGAGGGCTGCAAGAGCGGACCGTGGAAATGTCCCTACCACAACGCGCGGGCATGCCTGGAGGTGCTGCGGCGCGTGCCGCCCGCGGAGTGAGGCGGAGATCGGACCAGCGGCCGGCCGTCACGGCGGGCGGCGCTTCAGCGAGAGCCCGGGTGGCTGGGGCGATCAGGAATGGCCACGGCGAGGAATGATTCGAGGACCGGGGCAGGCGCGGGCGGCTGTTTCCAGCCCACCACCAGCCGGCTTTCGGGCGCGGGGCCGTCGAGCGACCGGAAGGCCACCTCGACCGGGAGATTTCGGGCTTCCGAGGGACACATAAAGGTCGCCCCGAGGCCGGAGCGCACGAGGCCGATGCCATTGGCGCGCGGCCAGACCTCCTCGGCGATGCGCGGGGCCACGCCGGCGCGCGCGAAGGCGGCGAGCACGCGGTCGTAGAAGCCTGGATTGTGCGCGCGCGGAAAGAGCACAAACGGCGTGGCGGCCAAGGCGCGCAGGCGCAGGGCCGGCCGGCCCGCGAGCGGGTGATCGGCCGGCAGCAGCACGCCGTTTCGCTCGCGCAACAGCAGGCGCGTGCGCAAGCCGGGGGTGGGGGCGTCAGGGTGAAAGAAGCCGCAGTCCAGCTCGCCCGCCTGCAGCTCCGCCAGTTGGATGGCAGTGGGGGATTCGTTGAGTTCGACGCGGATGCCTGGATGGCGGCGGTGAAACTCCCGCAGAATCCCCGGCAGCACCGTGGCCATCGCCAGGCCGGTGAACGCCGCGCGCACCCGGCCGACCCGTCCCTCGGCCAGCGACTGCAGGTCCGGCGGCACCGCCGCCAGCGCGCGCAGCAGCGGTTCCACCCGCTCCGCTAGCAACTGCCCGGCCGGGGTCAGCTCCACGCGCCGCCGGGACCGCACGAACAGGCGCGCCCCGAGTGCCGCCTCGAGCTGGGCGATCTGGCGGCTCAGCGCGGGCTGGGCGACCGCCAGGACTTCGGCGGCCTTGCGAAAGTGCAGCTGTCGCGCCACCTCCCGGAAATAGACCAGGTGTCGTAACTCGAAATTGTATTGATACTCTCTGGGCATCACCGACGACCAAACAAGTATTTCCGGGTATGGCAAGAATTTGATAGGGTGAAGGTGGATGAGACCGTGAAAGGGGTGGCGATTCATCGCTTTCGCGCTCACTCTGCCACTTTCACGCTCACCCCTGACTCTTCCACCCATGCCCAAGTCTCTTTTTGCGAAAGTCTGGGAGGCGCACACGGTGCGCACGCTGGCCAACGGCCAGACCCAGCTGCTCATTGGCACCCACCTGATCCACGAGGTGACGAGTCCGCAGGCGTTCGGCATGCTGCGCGACCTCGGCGTGAAGGTGCTGATGCCGCACCGCACGTTTGCGACGGTCGATCACATCGTGCCCACCGACCAGGCCGCGGAGCCCTACGCCGATCCCCTGGCGGACGCGATGATCAAGGCGTTGCGGCGCAATTGCGCCGAGCACGGCATCACCTTCTTCGATCGTGCCACGGGCAAACAGGGCATCGTCCATGTCGTGGGCCCGGAGCTGGGCATCACGCAGCCCGGGACGACCATCGCCTGCGGCGATTCGCACACCAGCACGCACGGTGCGTTTGGCGCCATCGCGTTTGGCATCGGCACCACCCAGATTCGGGATGTGCTCGCCACGCAGACGATGGCCCTGAGCCCGCTGAAGGTGCGCCGGATCAACGTCACCGGCCGCCTGCTGCCCGGCGTCTACGCCAAGGACGTCATTCTCCACATCATCCGGACGCTCGGGGTCAATGGGGGCACCGGCTACGCCTACGAATACGGCGGCGAGGTCTTCGGGCGCTTCTCCATGGAGGAGCGCATGACCGTCTGCAACATGTCCATCGAAGGCGGTGCGCGCGTGGGCTACGTGAATCCGGATGAGACCACTTTTGCCTACCTCAAGGGCCGACCCCATGTCCCGGCGGGCGCGGGCTGGGATGCCGCCGTCGAGCGGTGGCGGGCCTTTGCCAGCGATCCGGGCTGCGCCTATGACGATGTGGTCAGCCTTCGCGGGGAGGAGATCCCGCCCACGGTCACCTGGGGCATCAATCCGGGTCAGGCAGTGGCGATCACGGAGAACGTCCCGGATCCCGCAAAAGCCATGGCCGCCGACGAGAAGGCTTCAATCGAGGAGGCACTGGCTTACATGAAGCTCACGCCGGGCGCGCGGATCAAGGGCACCCGGATTGACGTAGCCTTCCTCGGATCCTGCACCAACGGCCGCCTGTCGGATTTCCAGGAGGTGGCGAAATACCTGAAGGGCCGCCGCGTGGCGCGGGGAGTGAAAGCCATCGCCGTGCCGGGCTCGCAGGCGGTGGCCGTTCTGGCCGCGTCGCTCGGCCTGGACCGGATCTTCCGCGACGCCGGCTTTGAATGGCGCGACGCCGGGTGCTCGATGTGCCTCGCGATGAATCCCGACAAACTGGTCGGCGACCAACTCTGCGCCAGTTCCTCCAACCGCAACTTCAAGGGCCGCCAGGGCAGCCCGAGTGGACGGACCATTCTGATGAGCCCGGTCATGGTCGCGGCCGCGGCCGTCACCGGCCAGGTCGCCGACGCCCGCGAGGTCTTTGACGTCGGGGCCCGCTGACGCCGACATTCGGTTGAGGTCTGAGGGTGAGGTTCAGGCTGACACCGCGAACCCAAACCACCTCAACCTCGATCCTCCACCTCAACCCAATCTCCCATGCCTCTCGAGAAAATCACAGCCATCCGTGGCCGCGGAGTCTACGTGCCCGGCAACGACATCGACACCGATCGCATCATCCCGGCGCGGTTCATGAAATGCGTCACGTTTGACGGATTGGGGGAATACCTCTTCCACGACGTCCGCAAGCATGCCGACGGCACGGACCGCGCGCATCCGCTCAACGATCCGCGTTTCGCCGGCGCCACCATCCTGCTCACGGGTGCGAATTTCGGCTGCGGCAGTTCGCGGGAGCACGCGCCGCAGGCGATCCAGAAACACGGCTTTCGCGCGATCGTGGCGGAAAGCTTCGCCGAAATCTTCTTTGGCAACTGCACGACGCTGGGTATCCCGTGCCTCGGAGCCAGTCGCGCCGACCTCCGGCAGATCGCTGCCGCGGTGGAGGCCGATCCCGCGGTCGAAATCGTCGTGGATGTCGCCCAAAGCGAGATCCGGGTGGCCGGGCGCACGGTGCGGGCGGTCCTGCGCAACAGCGCGCGGGAGGCCCTGGTCAACGGGCGCTGGGATGCCATCGGTGAATTGCTGGAGGGGATTGGCGATGTGAAAAAGGTCGCCGCCGGGCTGCCCTATCTGGCAGGCTGAGCGCTCGAGCCGCAAATCCTGTAAAAAAATGAATCCTTTTTCGCCAACGGGCGTCTATTGGGGGTACCCTCTTCCATGCTGATACCTCCAGCCTTGGCCATCATCGAAATCTTCCGGGGGGCCGGTCTGCTCATTTACCCCCTGGGCATCTGCTCCGTCGCGATGGTCTTCATCATCTGTGAGCGAACCTACGCCCTGCGCAACAATGTGGTGATGCCGCAGGATCTGGTCGACGCCATCGTCCAAAACAAGCCGTACTCGGGCGGCCGCCACTCGGTGCTGGCGCGCATCCTGGAGTTCGCCGAGCAGAACCAGCACGATGAGGACGCGGTGAAGGCCTTTGCCCGTCTGGAGATCAACCGCATGGAGCGGGGGATTCCCTATCTCGACGTGATCTATGCGGCCGGCCCGCTGCTGGGGCTCACCGGCACGGTCACCGGCCTGTTGCAGGTCTTCTCGCAGATTTCGCCGGAGACGGGCCTGCCGGATCCGGTGGCCTTCACCAAGGGCGTGGCCCTGGCGCTCTCCGCGACGGTCATCGGCCTGTCCGTGGCCATCCCGGCGCTCGTCGGCGGCGGCTACCTGCAGCGCAAGGTGGAGAACTACGCCGTGCGGATCGACTCCCTGCTGGAGCGGATCAACAGCCGGCGCACCACCGCCCGCGCGCCGGAGCGGAGCCGCGAGCCGGCCGTGGCCAACTTCCAGTAGGCCCCGGTCCGCCGGGCACGCCGACCGCTCCGACCATGGCCCTTTACGAAAAGCGCCGGAAGAAGCCGGAACTGATGCTGGTTCCGCTCATCGACGTGCTCACGATGCTGATCTTCTTCGCCTTCGTGACGATGCAGTTCAAGTCGATGTCGACCCTCAACATCACGTTGCCCAAGGTTCAGACGGCGGGGAAAAACGAGTTCAAGGGATCGGTGACGATCGCCATCGACCGGGAGGGCGCGATCGCCTTCAACGGCAAACCGGCCTCCGAGGAGCAGTTGGAGGGCCTGCTGCGGGCGGTGCGCGAGATCGACCGCAACATTCCGGTCCTGATCCAGGCGGACGAGACCACGCCGCTCAAGCGCCTGGCCTTTGTGATGGACGCGTGCCGCAAGACGGGAATGAACAAGTTCAGCCTGCAGAGCCGTTAGGCCGGTTGGGGGAGATGCAATGGCCCCCGCGCGGTGCCACGGCCAGACCGCGCTTCCCAAGCACTCCGAATTCGGCTAGATGCGGGACCATGGTCATCGTCATCACCGGAGTAACGCGCGGCTTGGGGCGGGCGCTCGCCGAATGGTACATTGCGCACGGTCACACGGTCGGCGGCTGCGGGCGCAGCGGCATGGAGATCTTCGAGCTGCGCTCGCGCCACCCGGAGCCGCACAATTTCGACGCCGTCGACGTCGCCGAACCGGTCAAGGTCGGCCTGTGGGCCGAGCGCGTCCTCGGGGCGGTGGGGGTGCCGGATTTTCTGATCAACAACGCCGCCTTGGTGAACCGCCCGGCGCCGCTCTGGCAGGTGCCGGCCGCGGAGTTCTCGAAGCTGGTCGATGTCAACCTCAAGGGCGTGGCCAACGTGATCCGCGCCTTCGTGCCCGCCATGGTCGAGGCCAGGCGCGGCGTGATCGTCAACCTCAGCTCCGGCTGGGGGCGTTCGACCTCGCCGGAGGTGGCGCCGTACTGCGCGTCGAAATGGGCGATCGAGGGGCTGACCAAGGCGCTCGCGCAGGAGCTGCCCGAGGGCATGGCGGCGGTCCCGCTCAATCCTGGGGTCATCAACACGGCCATGCTGCAGACCTGTTTTGGCCCGAGCGCCGAGGGCTACCCGAAGGCGGAGGAGTGGGCCGAGCGCGCCGGCCCTTTCATCCTGAAGCTGGGCGCCACGGACAACGGCCAGTCGCTGAGCGTGCCCGGCGTGCCGCAGGATTGACCGGCCACTCGCTTCGACGCTCCCGGCGGGAGGTCTCGCCGCTCGGGGCTACCTCGCGGCGAGAAGCTCGTTGACCTGGCGGATCACCGCAAAGGCGTCGGCGACATACAGCACGTCCGCCTTGCCCTGGGCCCAGCCGCAGTTGGGATTCAGATTGATGGCGCGGCGCTCGTTGATGAAGCGCCAGCCGACCGTATGCGGCTCCTCGCCGTGGCAACAGGCCGCGAGCCCCTGCGGGTGACGCGGCGTCGAGCCGGTCTGCCCGACCTGGTTGAGGTGCGTCATGAATTTGAGCACCGCCTGGCCCTCGCCCCGCAGGTCGACGAGCGATTTCGTGCTGCCGAGCGAGGCCTTGGTCTTGGCCAGGAAATCGAGGATGAGCGCTTCGGCCTCAGGCGCGTGGCTGCGGCCGTCGGACTGGGTCTTGGTCCAGCCGGCACCGGCGACGAAGAGCAGCCTGGCATCGGGCCGGATGGTCTGCTCATCGGCCGGCGGCGCCTGGATTCCCTTCACCGCGGTGCGCCGGTGTGCATCGGTGATCGTTACCGGCACAATCTCGAGGGCGGCCGCGCCGGGCGAACCCGCCCAGGGCTCGCGGCAGCCGGGATCGACGAGGAGGCACCACGGGCGCTGGCTGCGCTGAAGTGTCGCCTCCATGCGCTGCCGGTAGTACCAGCGGGTCACGGCTGCCCGGCCCTCCTGCGGGCTCACGCCGGTGACGTGGGCGTCGATGCGTCCGTGGAGGCGCTGCGCCACACCCGCGAGCACGCGGCTCCAGCGGGAGGTGCCCGCCGCCACCACGATGGTGGCCGCGGCGGCGCGGCACAGGGCTTCCGCCGCGGCGGCATCCGTCGGATAGCGGGAGAACCCGAAGTCAGGTCCGGCTACGCCGAGGAAGCGCGCCGCGCCGCAGGCGGCGATGGCATTGGCGGCCGCCTGCACGTCCGCCCCGACGAGTCCGGCCAGCAGGCTCGATCCGGGAAGACCGGCGGCGAGGGTCCGGGCGCAGTTCAGGGCCTCGCGGGCGGGCCGGGCGAGGGTTCCGTCAGCCTCGGAGTGGGCGAGAAAAAGGATGGTTTCCATGGTCGCTCCGCGTCGCTTCGCTCACTTGGGTTTGATCCATTCGACGATTTCCCGGGCAATATCGTCAGGGGACAGATCCTTGACGATTCTCGTGGCGCGGCGCTGCTGGGGCAGCGACACGCTGGCGAAGGTCAGCCCCTCGCCGGCGAGTTTGACCGGCCGGGCGCGCTGCAGCGCGGGCATGACGGCCCGCATATTGAGCATGCCGATCTGCGGATTGTTCGGCGGCTCGGGCAGGTTGCCGGTGGCCCAACCCAGCAGCGCGGGAAGACCCGTGCACGTGGAGACCTGGTGTTTTCCGCCCTCGATGCGTTCGAGCACCTCGAGTGAGCCGTCGGGCTGGACGGCGAGCTGATCCACGCCGTGGAACTGATCCGTGATGCCGAGGTGCTCACCGACCATCTGCATGGTGGTGCCCGCGCCCCGGGAGGCGGATTCCCAGCCGCCAAAAACCAGCAGGCGGGACCGGTCAAGACCGGGAATGGCCCGGATGGCTTCGGCCAGAGCGCCGGCGGTTTCGGCCGAGTCGGCGAAACCGGTGGCCGGGCCGTCGAGCGCGATGAGGTCGAAAGGCACCTTCTGCGCCACGGTCATCATGACCTGTTGCAGCTTGGCGCGGGGACCCATGCTCACCAGCCACACCTTGCTGCCGGGATGCTGCTTCGCGAGGTTCGCCGCCTCAAACAGCGCGTGGGCCGCCCACGGGTCGAGCACGGCGGGCAGCATCAGCTCGTTCTTCAGAGCGGGCCCGGCGGGGCCGACGACCGGTTCCAGGGTCTGCAGCGGATCGGGCACGAGGCTGCCGCAGACGACGATCTGAAAGGTGGTGCTCATGGCCCGACGATCAAGGAGCCTGCCACACGAAGTTGCAAGAGTCCCAAAAGGCAAGCGGCTCGCGACGGCCCACGCCCGGCGGCGGCTATGCGCCGCGCCGATTCCCTAGCCGGCGTTTCTCCAGGCAGCACGTCAACCAATAGTTGACATGCACCGCGGAGCTCGCGGGCTTGCGTCGGCGGTCGGAGCACCGAGCACACCGCGCCGGCGAGGGAAGCCCGGGCAATCGTTGCGCCAGGCTGGACGCGGCCGGGATTTCGCGTACAAGGATGCCCGTCATGCTGCGCTTTCTTGCCCGGTTCATCGCGGTGCTGTGCGCGATCGCGTTTGTCCTGCTTGCGGTGGCGGTGGTGTTCGTCCATGCCGCCGGGACGCGGTTTCTGCAGGCGCAGCTCTACAGGGATGCCCTCGTCCGGGAGCGGTTTTATGCGCGCTTTCCCGGGATCGTCGCCGATGTCGCCGTGCGGACGGCGTCGCGCGCCCGGACCGCCGGGGCCGGCCGCGCCGAGGACCCTTCCGCAGCTCTGGCGGCGCTGTCTCCGGCGGACTGGAACAGCCTGCTCGGCGCCGTCGCGCCCGCCTCCTACCTGCAGGAGCAGGTCGAAGGCAGTCTCGACCAAATCGCCGGCTTTCTGCACTCCGATGCGGCAGCGCCTTCGGTGAAGATTTCGCTGGTCGAATTGAAGCGGCGCTTGGTCGGCCCGGAGCTGGAGCAGGCCTATGTGAACATGCTGCAGACCAAGCCGCCCGGCACGCTGCAGCAATTGGAGGACGCCGGCGGCCTGCCGGTGGATTTCCGCCCGCCGGCGGAGCGGATGCCGCAGGTGCTGGAGGGTTTCCGCAAGGTCCAACGCTCCGTGGCCGATTCCACGCCCGACACGGTCGATGTGCTGGCGACGGCGGCGAAGCTGCCGCAGACCGGGCGGCTGGTCACGGCGCTGGTGGAGGCCCGCGGATCGCTCCAGCGGATCGAGCGCTGGGCGCGCTGGAGTCCGGCGGTGCCGGCGGCGCTCCTGCTGCTGATCGCGCTATTTGCGATCCGCTCGGTGCGCGGTGCGCTGCTTTGGTGGGGCCTGCCGTGCTTTCTCGCGGGGTCGGCGGCCGCGCTCCTGGCGCTGCCCGTGGCGCCCGTGACGCGGTTGGTGTTTGACGACTTGGTGATGCCAGTGCTTCCGCCCGCGGCGCCGGCGGTGATGGTGCAGACGTTGCTGGACTTGGCGACCGGAGTCGTGCAGGTGGTGATGACGGCTGCGCTGACGACGGCCGGCATCATGACCGCGGCAGGTCTCGTCGCCATGATCGCGGCGCGGTTCTTAAGGCCGCGCGCGCTCCCGGTCGCTCCGCCCGCCGCAGGTTGAGGACGAGATCCGGGCGCCGGGCGCGCCCGTTTGCCCGTCAGTTCTCCGCGGAATGCAGGCCCCCCGCGCCGGCGCGAAACTCGATGTTGGCCTTGGCGGGATCGTCCGGACGGGGTTGGGAACAGTTCCAAAGACAGGCTCCGCAATAGACGCATTTTTCGCGGTCGAACGCCGGAACGCCCTCGGGGCCCGGCGTGATGGCCTGACCCGAGCACGCGTCGATGCACACGCGGACGCTGCATTGCTGGCACACGGCCGGGTGGAGGAAGATCACGTGGTCGGCGTAGCCGGCCGGCGCCTGCACTTTTCCGCCCATGAGCATGGCATCCTGGTGCGAGACCAGGAGCTTGCCGTCATAAGGGATAGCCGGCCAGCCTGACCGGTCCATCAAAACGCCGTGGAGCGAGGTCCCGCGGGCGGCGCATTCCGCCCGCAGCCGGGCGATCTCGGTGGCGGCGATCCGCCCGTCATAATACTCCTCGATCGTGGGCAGCCGCCGGTGCGGTGGCAGCGGGCGGCCGCGGAGATGCCAGCGTCCCCGACTCAGGCCCGCCAGGGCCATGCCGATCAAGCCGCGAACCACGCCGCGCTGAAAGCCGTCGCGGGCATGTTCGGCGATCCGGCCCTCCTGCTCGACCCAGCTTTGCCGGCGCCGGCCGACGTAGGCCTGCTCGAGATTATCGCGCGTAAAAGGTTTGCCCGTCCGCAACAACTCCAGCACGCCGGCTGCGAGCTGGACCCCTGTCGCCCAGGCCTCGTCGACGCCGGATCCGGTGAGGACATTGGTGCTGCCCGAACCCTCGCCGATGCGCGCGTAGCCATCGCCGACGAGGCGGGGTTCGCCGCGACGGCCCGATTCCTGGAGGGTCTTGGCGCCCCACGAGCGCAACGTGGCACCCGCAAGATAGCGCCACAGGTAGGGGTGCAGCATCCAATGCTGCAGGTAGCGGTAGGCGGTGCGCACGGGACTGTCGAACCACGACGGCACAAAGATCCCGAGCGAGGCGAGCCCGCCCGGATGCACATACAGGAAGCCGAAGATCTCCGGCTCGGGGTAGCCGAGGGTGTGAATGACGGTGCCGGGCTCCAGGGTCGTCCGCGCCGGCAGGTCGACCACGATCTTCATGCCGATGGCCCAATCATGCTGATGGTGCCCCTCGGGCAGGCCGAAATGTTCGTCGAGCCGACGCCCGACCGCCCCCACCGGGCCGTCGCCCACCACGGTGAGCGCGGCCCGAATGTCCATGCCCGGGCTGAAGCCATCCGCGGGCCGGCCCTGCTTGTCGACGCCTTGGTCAACCAAGCGCACGCCGACGACGCGGCTGTCTTCAATGAGCGGTTGGGCCACCGGGGTGCCGGGCCACACCTGGACGGTGCCGGCGCCCATGACCTGCGCGCCCACCCATTGCAGGAATTGGCCGATCGACATCACGAGGCCGTCGTGTTTGCGCAGAAAGGACGGCACCCACGGCAGCTTGACCGCGTAGTGCTCGTAGGGCAGCGCCCACCGGCCGGCGCGGATCATGGCGTCGGCCAGACGCAGGACGCGCGAGCGGCGGCTCGCCCCGACCGGATCGAGCAGGTACGCGATGCGCTCGTGCCGGACCGGCACGGCCATCGGGATCTGCGCCGGATCGAGCTGCGGGAAGCTCGCCCGGATGCTGCGTGCCGGCGTCACGATTCCCGAAACGCCGAAACCGAGGTCATCGGCGCGTTCGTAACAGATCACCTGCGGCGGCAGGCCGGGGGACGCCGCGCTCTCGGCCACCGGCGTGCCGTCAGACTGGATCAAACCGCGCGCGAGGGTCGTCAAGAATCCGCCCATCGCCGGGCCGAACCCGACGCAGACGATGTCGACATCCATCGACGGGCGCCCGGCGAGGGAGGCGGGGTCAGCGGCGCTCATGGACTTGTTCCGGACATGAACCACAGAGCCACAGAGGAAACAGAGGCGGTTTCCGGAAGGCAGTCTCCGTGCGCTCTGCGTCTCGGTGGCTCAAACCCGCGCAACCTCACGCCGGATAATCGAGCGCCTCGGGGATCATCACCTTGGTGAGTGCGTCGGCGGCCCGGTCCTTCGCGAGGCGGGCGCCCGACAGGTTGGCGTCGATCTTCATCCGGAGATGGATGAAGGGTCCGAGCGCGGCCACCACGGTGCCGGATTCGTCCGCCCGGCCGCAGGTGCAGTTCTCATCGGTGCAGGCGGGCAGTTCGTTGTAGCCATAAACCAATTCGGCGCACACCCGGGCGGACTCGCCCGCCGCCGCCGCGGACTGGACTTGGCAGAGGTCCGTGAGGAAACTGAGGAGGCCCGGCAGTCCTTCCGCCACGACGGGATCGGCGGGGCCCTTGGCTTCGAGCTCGAGCACGTCCATGATCTGGCACCGCGCCGCCAGCAGCCAGCAGAGCGCATCCGCCATGGGAAAGGTCACGCCCTGCCGGTTGCCCGAGTAGAGCTTCGCCCCGAGCGCATCCGTGCTCTTCTGCAGATGCTCGAGCGTCCAGAGCCACAGGTCCATCGCGGTGGCGAGGGCGCAGGCCCCCGTGTCGGATCGCGCGGCGGCGATCCGGCGCAGTTCGGCGATCCAGGCGCGGAACACGGCGAGGAAGACTTCGCTTGCCATCGTGACGGAAAGCTGGCGCCGCTGCACCGCCTCGGGCCCCTCGTAGGTGGCCTCGAGCTGCGCGTCCATCCACTTGTGCCCGAGGAAGCCGGGACAGTCCTCCGTGATGCCGTAACCGCCCATCAGGCTCACAGCCTCGCGCATCACGTTGGCGCCGTGGCCCGTGTTCCAGAGCTTGGTCGCGGGGCAGAGGACGTTGGCCTGTGCGTCGAGAATCAGATACTGCACGAGGGGGTCGGATTTGAGCACGGCGTAGCGGGCCGCGTCGCGCGCCGGCGCGGGCTTGGCCTCGAGGGCGATCAGCTCGAGCGCCTGCTTCTGGACCGCGCGGAAGGCCTTCATCTGGGCCATGCCGCTGGCGACGCCCTGTTCCGCGAACTTCTGGTCCTTGAGTTTCTCGAGCGGATCCAGCTCGTCGAAGAGGCGCGCCGCCGCCAAGCCGAGCGAGGCCGCCGCCTCGCCCGTGGCCCAAACGTCCACCAGGCGTTGCAAGGTGTCCTCCTTCTGCTGGAGGCCCATGTCGTAGCGCGGCGTGCCCGGGCTGACGCTCGCGCCGCCGCGAAAGCGATTGCGATGATAGCGGATGAGCGGCTCGACCGCGGAGAGCAGCTTGGCCGCGGTCATGATGCCGACGGTGACCCGCGTGCGGCGGAACACGGCCTCGATGATTTCGCCGTGGCTGAAGTTCGGAACGATGACGCCGTCCTTGACGGTGTAACCGCCCACGATCCGGCTGGCGGGCACCTGCAGACTGAAAACGGGATCGTTGGTCGAAGAGAGCTGATGGACCAGTTTGCGGGTCGGCACGCCGCGGTCGTAGATGCCCGGGTCGGTCTCCTCGAGAATCACGATGCAGCTCCCCTTGATGCGCGGATCGTCGCTGTCGACGGCGGCGGTGGTGAAATTCGCGAAACCCATGTTGGTGATGAAACGGCCGCGCTTTTCCACCTGGAGCATCGGCTCCCGGCCCTCGCCCCATTCCGCGATGCGCACGCGTCCGCTCAGCAGACCCGTCTCGACGCCCACGTACGGCAGGGGTTCGGTGAGGCTGAAGGCTCCGCGCCAGGCCGTGCGCTGTTCACCGGCTGCCGGGGGCACGCAGCGGCTCATGTAGAATTCGCGCTGCTGTGGCGTGCCGCGCTCGTGAATGGGCGAGAGGGCCAGGTTGCCAGCCAGGCTGCCCGTGGCGGCACCGGCGTCCACCCAGGCCAATTCCATGGCCACCAGCGCCAGCGCGAGATTCTTCGGTCCCTCGATGAATCCGCCCTGGTCCGGGTCCATGAAGCACGTGGTGATGCCGGCCGCGTCATAGGCCTGCAGGAGCTGCGCTTTTTCGTTCGTCCACTCGTGGCTGTTGCGCGCGCCGGCGGCGACCAGGCGCGCCACGACGCCGCGGGCGACCGACCGTGAAGACTGCACCAGCATCTGCAGGTCGTAGCGATCCTTGTACCGCCACATGATCTGGCGGACATCGTCGCCAGGCAGCGTCTTGAGGGTTTCGCGCAGTTGGGCGGCAGCGGTCGGTTCCATGAGAAGTCCTTGTTGCGGTGGACCGGGGAAGCCCGGTCCGGCTGCGTCCGAGGAAAGGGTGGGCGGGCCGGGAACGCAAACCCGCAGACGCCGCCGCCGGACGCCCCCTCATTCCCGGCCCTTGGTGTCGATGAGAATGGTGACCGGGCCGTCGTTCACGAGGGAGACCTGCATGAGCGCGCCGAACCGGCCCGTCGCCACCGGCCGCCCCATCGCCGCCTGCAGTTGTCGGACGAAATCCTCGTAGAGCGGGACCGCCTGCTCGGGCTTGGCGGCATCGTTGTAGGAAGGCCGGGAGCCTTTGCGCACGCTGGCGTGCAACGTGAACTGGCTCACCACCAGAATTTCGCCACCCGCCTCGGTGACCGCCCGGTTCATCTGGCCATCGCCATCGGGGAAGATGCGGAGCTTGACGATCTTCTGCGCGAGCCACGCGCCATCCTCAGCGGTGTCGTCCCGGGCAATGCCGACGAGCACGAGCAGGCCGGGGCCGATCCGCCCGGACTCCTCGCCGCCGGCGCTCACGGCGGCGGAGGCCACCCGCTGGATCACGGCTCGCATGGTTGTTGCAGGGGGCGCAGGCCGGGGGGCGGGCGGATGCGCCGGCCGCCCGGCGGTTACGGCATGGTCACGTGCGGATCGACGTCCGCCTCATAATCGACGCCCGCCACCCCAAAGCCGAAGAGCTTGAGAAATTCGGTGCGATAGCCGTCGATGTCCGTGAGCTGCGTCAGATTCTCCGTGCTGACCTGCGGCCAGATCTCCTTGACCCGGTTCTGCACGTCCAGATGCATTTCGCGGTCATCGAGACGCACGCGGCCGGTGTCGTCGAAGGTGGGACCGGCGCCGTTGAACATCTGCGTTGCGAACAGGCGATGGATCTGCTCGATGCAACCCTCGTGCGTCCCCTTCGCCTTCATGAGCTTGTAGAGGATGGAAATGTAGAGCGGGACCACCGGGATCGCGGAGCTGGCTTGGGTGACGAGCGCCTTGTTGATGGAGATGAACGCGCGTCCCTGATCGTTGGTCTTCAATCGGGCATCGATGCGTCGGGCCGCCTCCTCGAGGTCGCTCTTGGCGATGCCGATGGTGCCGTTGCGATAGATGGGCCAGGTGACCTCCGGCCCCTGGTAAGAATAGGAGACGGCCGTGGCGCCGGGCGCGATCAGACCGGCGTCGTCCAGCGCCTGCATCCACAGTTCCCAGTCCTCGCCACCCATGACGGCCACGGTGTCCGTGATTTCCTCGTCGGAGGCCGGCGGGATGGTGATCTCGCTGATGACGCCCAGATCGGTGTCAACGGTCTTGTTGGTGTAGGACTGGCCGATCGGCTTGAGCACCGACTTGTGCACCGCTCCCGTCCGGGGATGAACCCGCCGGGGTGCGGCGACGCTGTAAACCACGAGGTCAATCTTCCCGAGGTCGGCCTTGATGGCATCGATCGCCTGCTGCTTGACGCTGTCGGAGAACGCATCGCCATTGAGGCTGCGCGCGTAGAGACCGGCCGCCCGGGCCGCGCGGTCGAAGGCAATGGTATTGTACCAGCCCGGGGTGGCCGGGCGGCCCTCCTCGGAGGGCCGGTCATAGAACACGCCGAAGGTGGCGGCGCCGGAGCCAAAGGCCGCGGCGATGCGCGAGGCCAGCCCATAACCCGTGGAGGCTCCGACGATCAGCGCCCGCTTGGGGCCCGGGGCGGTGCGCTTATGCTCCCGTACATAGTCGATCTGCTCCTGCACATAGGCGGCGCAGCCGACCGGATGTGCCGTCACGCAGACGAAGCCGCGTACCTTGGGCCTGAGAATCATTTCGAAGCGAGTTTCCCGAGCTCGTTACCAGTGACAAGTATCAAGTAATATGCAAACGCCCGGCGCTGGTTGCGCCTCTCCGAGCGGGGTGGTGCCGCGCCACCGGTTCGGGGGCCAGGGCAATGCTCTCCGAAGTTCTTCTTAATGACTCGCCAGGATCGTCGGGCCTTCGGCGCGCGGCGCGCCGCCTTTCCGCTCCAAGCTGACGGCAAACCGGGTGGCGGAGGTCACCGGGCGGTCGGGTTTGAACCGGAGGCGCGCCTCGCCGGCGGCCGGCGGCAGCGCCAGAACCCCGGCATTGACGGGATCGGCGTATAGGGGATCGAAGATCCAGAGTTGGTAGTCCTTGTCCGTCGCCGGCGGCGGCAGGTTGGCGACGGCAAGCCGGCCCTCCTGTCCGACGGGATCCCACGCCGCGATCGCCATGCCGGATGCCGGAGCATCAGCCGGCGCGACGAGCACAACGAGTTGGAGGCCGGCGAGGCGCGCCGGATCCTGGGCCTCGGCGAGCAGATCCGCGACGCGACGGGCGGCCAGGATGCGCTCAGCCTCCAGTTGCTGCTGCAGGCTCCGGTCCCTGATATTGGACAGCGCGGCCTGCTCGCGCAGGGCAATCATCTCCGTCCGCGCGGCGAAGTGGGCCTGGGCGAGGAATCCGGCCAGCAGGGCGAAGGCGCCGGCGGCAATCCATGGCAGCCACGCCAGGACCGGGTGGGGCACCGCCGGACCGTCGGGCGCGGGCGTCCCCTTTGCCGTCGGGCGGAGTGGAGTCGTGTCATCTTCGCTCATGGCGGTCGGGCACACTCGGGCATCTTGGCAACGCGTCAAGCCGTCGGGTTGGCCGCGCCTGGCAAGCCCGAACGCGGGCGGGAGGTGGACGGGAATTGCATTGCCGGCCTCACAGCAGCAACATCCCGACGAGGCCGAGGACCAGGAGGGCGGCCAGAACCGTCAAAACCTTTCGCTCCTGCCGGGTGAGTCGCAAGGGCATGGCGCAATCAGAACCCCAAGGGGCGCAGGTTCGCAAAGATCTCGCCGAGCAGCGGTTCGCCGGCGAGGGCGGTCCAGGGACGGTTGCTCGAGACCCGCACGAAGAGTTGGTCCGAGCTCCGGCGGAAGCCATAGCTCCACGCGAGGGCCAGCAGCTCACCCACCGAGCGCGGATCGCGTTGGGTGATCGCCGCGCCGCCGTAGAGATGCCAGAACCAGACGTGCTGGGGCGTTCCGTCCCGGCGGAAGAGCCGGTATTCCCCCGGAGGAAGCCCGTGCCCGGCGACAACCGGCGTGACGCGCCTGGCCATGTCGGGCACTGGCTGCCAACCGACTCCCGGCCAGCACGCATCGGGCGTGTGCAACGCGACGTTGCTGACCGAGGTCCGGTCAGGCGGCCAGTAGGCGAGGTAGACCGTGAGCTGGGTGACATCGTCGGCCGTGCCGCGGTAGTAGGTGCGCTGGACGAGATGGTCCGTCTCCAGCGTATCGACGAAGCGGTAGAGGTCCGTGCTGGTGGCGACGGTCCACCCCGCCGCCGCGGGGGGAAGCAGCGCCGCAAGATTGGGGGCTGGCGCCGCGGGGGAAGCGGCGGGGCGCGTGCGCGCGACAAAAAAGCCCGCGAGGGCGCACGAGAGCACCAGCAGCACGCCGAGCGCAGCCTGGGCGCCGAGGAGAGCCGGCGCCGGGGCCGGGCCGGCGGGCGCCTCCGGCGGCGCGGGAACCGGGACGCGGCGGCGCGATTGCAGCAGGTACGCCAGGCCGATGAGCGCGGCGGCGGTGACGCCGAGAATGGCAAATCCCGTGGCGTCGTGCCAGAAGCCGCCAATGTTCACGCCGGCGTTGGCGAGGAGCGTCAGCGCGAGCGATCGAACGAAATTCATGGCCACCGCCAGCGGCCCGGCGGCGGCCACCAGCAGCAGCCGGCCCCACGGGCGCGGCACCAGAAGGGCGCCGCAGAACAGCCCGGCATACAGGCACGCGAGCAGACTGCGGATGCCGCTGCATGCTTCCTCCACGCCGACGGTCGTATTGGCCAGTTCGATCAGGTTGCCTTGCTGGCGGGCCGCCACGCCGAGAATCTGCAGCGCCCCGAGGACGTGCGAGGTGACCCAGGTCTGCAGCTTGAGCGTGAGGGTGGCATAGGTGCCGGGCGGCAGCGGCGTCACGAGCAGCCATAACAGCACCGCCGTGACTGCGATCCAGTTGAGGGGGACCAGCCGTAGCGGCGCCAGCGAGAAGGCCGTGAGCGCAGCCAGCAGTGCGGCGACAAACGCGGCCGTCAGGGTGAAGGCCACGAGGCTGTGCGACCAGCCGAGCGAGACCGCAAAGAGTCCCGCCACCGCCAGGCCGGCGAGGGCGGCGCCCGCCGGCAGCAGTGTGATGGCAAGCCAGATTCCGCCGGGCCGGGGGTGGCGGAGCGGGCCGATCCGCCGGCTTTGCCAGACCAGCCACAGGAAGATCGCCGGCATGAAGAAGCCGTGCGACAGATCCGGGTTGCGCCGCCACTGCGGCCACAGGTAGACGCTCAGCGCGAGCACCATCGAGCCCACCAGGGAGACGTTGACCCACACCAAGGCGCGCACCGCCGCGGTGCAGGCGTCCTTGGCGGGCGCGGGGAGGGGCGCGGAAGGCTCGGTCATGGCGAAGGCGTAATCCGGACCGACACCGCCGCGGGCGGCGGCGTGCGGTAGCGGTCGTACAGGGCGTAGATCATCTCCAGCGAGAGGGCCGGCAGCGCGGGCAGGACGCTCTCGAGGCGCGCGGAGCCGGCCGGCCGCCGGAAAAAGTCCTCAACCGACGCCAGCTGCAAGAGACGGGAGCCGGAAATTTCCTTGAGGCGGCTGGCGGCGGCGTGCAGCCGATCCCAATCCCCGGCGACGCCGCAAGCCACATAGAACGCCGTGCAGGCCGCGAAGGTCGGCGCGTCGGCCGGAAGCTTCGCCCGCTCCAGGCTCCGGGCCAGCGACGCCAGGGCCGCGCCATCGGGATGGCGCACGAGGTGAATGGAAACCAGCTCAAGCTCGGGCGCATTGACCACCCCTTGATCGAGGCGTGTACGCAGCAGCTCCTGGCGGCCGAGCGCGCCGATCATCTCGAGACGCAGGCGGAACTCGTCCGTCTCCGGGAGGCGTTTGTCCGCCTTGTAGCGCTCCAGCGTCGCCAGGGCCTCCGCCGGGCGGCCGAGCGAAACGAGCCGGCTCACCTGATAGTAGGGGCCGTAGGTGCCGGCGTCGGCCGGCAGTTCCCGGGTCAAACCCGGAAGCAGCTCGAGTCCGCGGCCCTGGCGGATGAGGAGCTCGGAGTTGATCAGCGCAACATAGATCGGTTCCAGCCGCCCGGCCGGCTGGGCGACGAGGGTGCGCAGAGGCCGGTCATCACCCGTCTGCCTGGTGAGGAAGAACAGCGCCTGCAGCCAGGCGGGGCGTTGGGCGGGATCGTCCAGCAGGCGCATGGTGGCCAGTTCGGCGGCGCGCGCAAAGCGGCCGTGCACCAGCAGGAACCGGAGCCAGGCCTCGGCGGTCACCGCCCGCTTGGTCGGATGATCGCGCAGCAGCAGGTCGAAAAGCTGATCCGCGAGCTCGGGCTGGCCCAGCGACATCAATTGGGCGAGTTCAAGGCCAACGTCGTAGTTCCGCGGATTGCTCCGGAAGGCGATGTCAAGGGAGAGAATCGCCTCGTTGACGCGGTTGGCGTTGAGGGCGCGTTGCGCCTTCGCCACGAAATACTCGCTGCGGGCCGCGCGCAGCTCGTGCCAGCGCGGCGGCCACGCCAGCGCCAGCGGCGAAACGGGATAGCCCACGAGGCGGAGCAGCGCGAACGCGCCCAGCGCGCCGACGAGATAGGCGGTGGCGATGGCACCGAGATACCAGGCGGCGGCGCGGCGCCAGAACGGACGGACGTCCTTGGCATCCACGGAACAGCGCAGGCCCCCGGGCGTGGCGACCAGCAACGGGCATACCCGGCGGAACCGGGCGGGCGTATGCCACGAAACGGCGGCATCGCAACCCGTCTCCTGGGCGCGGCCGGAATCGCTCGGATTTTGGCACGGACAACGCGCCCGTTCCCGCCGAAGGCGAAAATAGCTCTTGCGCGCGTTCCAATAGAGCAACCCCCACCAGAAGCGCAGGAAATCGCCGAGCCAGCCAATCACCCCGGCAAGTTAGGCCGGCCGGGCCCGCGCGCCAAGCTTAAGTGGCGGCGCGCGCGGCCGCGCCCGTGAAAACCACGCCAAAGTGCATCCGCCGCCAGCGCCCGACCGCCGGCGGCCGGTGAATCGGGCCGCGGGTGCGGCCGGAATCCTGATCGAAAAACTGCGCGGCGGACTGGAAGTGCACGCGATCCTGCGCAAGCTGAATCCGACAGTTTCGCTCCTCACTCATGAAAATACTGACCAAGAATCTCATCCTGGTGGCGGCGCTCGCGTTCGCCGGCGGCGCCGGGGCGCTGGCCAAGGTGGCGGAAGTCGGCCAGCCCGCACCCGACTTCACCCTCGCGGACCTCGACGGCAACGCGCATTCGCTCTCGGAATACCGGGGGAAGATCGTGGTCCTCGAGTGGGTGAATCCCGACTGCCCGTTTGTCCGGAAGCACTACAACGTGACGGGCAATATCCCCCGGCTGCAGAAGACCTATACCGGCGAAGGGGTGATCTGGTTAACCATCAATTCTGCCGCGCCCGGCAAGGAGGGCGATTACGCCCCGCCCCGCGCGAAGGCGTGGCTGCAACAGGCCAGCGCCGCGCCCACCGACTACTTCCGCGATTCGAGCGGAACGGTCGGGCACCTCTACGGGGCCCGGACCACGCCGCACATCTTCATCATCAATCGGGATGGCACGCTGGTCTATGCTGGTGGCATCGACAGCATCGCCTCCACCAGGCCCGAGGATCTCGCGCAGGCCACGAACTACGTGGCGGCCGCGATGGCTGACCTCATGGCGGGCCGGCCCGTGGCGCACGCCAACACGCGCCCCTACGGCTGTTCGGTGAAGTACTGAGCCGGCGGGGGCGGACCGGCCGCCGACAAGGCGCGCGCCGGTCTGGCCTGCACCCGAAACCGCCGCGCTAGGGCGCCAGGCGGGCCGCCGGACCGCGCTGCCCGCGCCCGGGCCAGGTCTCCGCCCGCGACCAGAACTCGTCATCGCGGCCGCC
>DATIWI010000047.1:0-6030 GCA_035519475.1 Opitutaceae bacterium | reverse complement strand
TCCGGTGAAGCCCGCCCAGCCGAACGGGGCCAAATTCGAGATGTTTGTCTTCGACGCGCTGCCTTTCGCGGCGAACGCCCTGGTGATCGAGACGCGGCGGCCGGACGATTTCTCCCCCGTGAAGAATGCCGAAGGGGTGGATTCGCCGCGAACGGCGCGCGAGGACCAGCTGCGGCAGTACGCGCGCTGGCTGCGGGCGGCGGGCGCCCGGATCGAGACGGATGCCAGCGGGCTGCCGGCGGTGAACGTGGAGGTCTCGCCGCTCTTTGGCGTTGACGAGGAGTCCTTCGCCGACTCGTGGAAAAAACTCGCGCCGAAACCAGATGTGGCGGACGGTCTGTACCTGGAATGAATTGGCGCCATTCGAATTCGGCCGCAGCGGCCGTCCCGGGCGAGATCCTGCCCGCCCGGCGGGCGGCCGGCCGCGTCGCGATACCGCTCGGCCTGCCGGGAGGCACCACCTTTTTCGCATGACCACCCTCGAGAAGATCCGCGCCGCCGGCCAGGCCGGCCAGTTGCTGCCGAGCAGTGTCGAGAACCTTGCCGCCTGGCTGGAGGCGGGCCTGCCGCCGTGGGCGGCGGCCAGCATTGATGAGCTCGTGACCCGCGAAGCCTGGAGCGAACTGAACGACCGTTTCTACCGCTTCCTGGAGTTCGGCACCGGCGGGATGCGGGGCCGCACGATCGGCGTCATCGCGACGCAAGCGGAGACGGGGCAGGTCGGGCCGCACGGGACGCCCGCGCACCCTGGCATCGGCAACAACATGATGAACGATTTCACGGTCGCGCGGGCCACGATCGGGCTGTATCGTTACGTGCGCGGCCATCTGGCGAAGGCCGGGCGCTACGATGCCCCGAAGCTGGTCATCGCCCACGACGTCCGGCATTTCTCGCGGCATTTCTGCGAGCTCGCGGCTTCAGTCTGGTCGCGCCTCGGCGGCGTCGCGCTGATCTTTGAGGGCCCGCGCTCGACGCCGCAGCTGAGTTTCTCCGTGCGCTGGCTGCGGGCGCATTGCGGCGTGGTCATCACCGCCAGCCACAATCCGCCGCACGACAACGGCTTCAAGGCCTACTTCGACGACGGCGCGCAGGTGGTCACGCCGCACGATCAGGGGATCATCGACGAGGTCAACGCCGTGCCGCTGAAGGAGCTCGGCGCCCATCTGGCGGTGGACCTCTCCCGCGTCATCCGGTTGGGGCGGCCGGCGGACGACGCCTATCTGGCGGTGGCGGCCCAGGCGGCGCTCGATCCGGCGGTGTTCAAGAAGGCCAAGCTCAAGGTGGTTTTCACCAACATCCACGGGACCGGCGGCATCGCCAGCGTCCCGCTCCTCGCCCACGCCGGCGTGTCGGTGGGAGAGGTGCTCGCGCAGGTCGCCTTCGATCCGCGTTTCCCGACGGTGAAATCACCCAACCCGGAGAACGCCGCGGCCCTCGCCATGGCGATCGCGCAGGCGGAGAAGAGCGGCGCGGACCTCGTGCTGGCGACCGATCCGGACGGGGATCGCATGGGCTGCGCCGTGCGCAACCGGGAGGGGCGGATGGAACTGCTCACGGGCAACCAGATCGGGGCGCTGCTGGCGGACTACCGGCTCTTCAAGAGCAAGGAGCTCGGCCGCATCCCGCGGGAAGGTTCGCCCCGGGCCGCCCTTATCAAGACCTTTGTCACCACACCGCTGCAGGACGCGATCGGCCGGGGGCACGGCGTGAAGGTCATCAACACGCTCACCGGCTTCAAATGGATCGCGGCCAAGATGCGCGGCTACGAGCAGCAGTTGAAGGATGCGATCCTGGCGCAGGAGGGGCTGGCCCTGGATTACGATGCGCTGCCGCTGGCAAGCCGCGCGCGGCTGCACGGCCGGCTCGGCACCTTCTACGTGTTCGGCACCGAGGAGAGCTACGGCTACTTGCCCAACGACTTCGTGCGCGACAAGGATGCCAACGCGGCCTGCCTCATGTTCGCCGAGCTGTGCGCGTGGGTGAAGGGCCGGGACCTGACCGTGCCGGAATACCTCGACGAGTTGTACGTCCGGCATGGCTTCTTCCTCGAAGGTGTCATCAACATCTACTACGAGGGCGCGACGGGCGCGGCGAAGATCCGGCGCATCCTCGACACCTATCGGTCGGATCCACCCGCCGCCTTCGGCGCGGTGCGCGTGGTGAAATTCGAGGATTTCGGCCGGCAGGTCATCAAGGATGCGGACGGCGAGGTGGTCCCCAAGCAGGATCTCTATTTTGTAACGCTGGACAACGGCTACGCCTATGCCGGGCGCGGCAGCGGCACGGAGCCGAAGATGAAGTTCTACATCTTCGCGCAGGCGCCCGTCGCGAACGCGGCGGAGCTGCCGGCGGTGAAGGCGCAGGTGCGGGCGGAACTCGACCGCCTGAAGGGCGTGATCGAAGCCGACGCGCGCGCCCGGGCGGAATCCTGAACGGGGAGGGCGGGTTGTCCCCACCCCGTCGCGATCTGATTGATGTTCGAACGTCTGCGGGCGGCGCGTTGGGGACAGCGCGCCCTACCGGGAAAATCAATTATGCTTTTTCGCCAGGATCGCCTCGATCTGATCCATGATCGAATTCATGCGGGTGGCGAGCGCGCGGTAAGGCGCGGCAGTGGCGAGGTCCACGCCGGCGCGCTTGACGAGATCGTAGGGGTGATCGGACCCGCCGGCCTTGAGCAGGCCGAGATAGGTGTCCACCACGCCGGGCTCGCCCTTGAGGATGCGATCGGCGAAGGCCGAGGACGCCGCGATGGAGGTCGCATACTGGTAGACGTAGAAGTCGCGGTAGAAATGGGGAATGTACGCCCACTCGATCGTGACCAGATCGTCGATCTTCAGCACGCCCTGGGCGTCGCCATGGTAGCGGCGGAGGAGGTCGCCGTAGATTTTGGTCAGCTGCTGGCCGGAAAGAGAGCCGCCTTTTTCCACCTGTTCATGGATGGCCAGCTCGAATTCGGCGAACATCGTCTGCCGGAAGAACGTCGCCCGCAGGTTCTCCAGCGCCGATCCCAGGTAATAGAGCTTCTCTTCGTCGTTGTCCGCGACCTTGAGCATGCGGTCGAGCAGCAGTGCCTCGTTGAGGGTGGAGGCGATCTCAGCGATGAAGGTCGAATACTGCGCGGTCGGGAAGGGCTGCGCGTGGCTGGCGAGCAGCGAATGCATGCCGTGGCCCCACTCGTGCGAGATGGTGGAGACCGACTCGTAGTCGTCGACGTAGTTCATCAGCACAAACGGATGAACGTCGTAGGCGGCACCGTTCATGTACGCGCCGGACGTCTTGCCGGGCTGGGGAAAGAAATCGGTGTAGCGGCCGTTGAGGGTCGCGGCGAACTGGGATTGGTACTCCGGCCCGAGCGGCTTCTCGGCGGCGATGGCGAGTTCCTTGCCCACGGCGAGGGGGAACTTCTTGTCGAGCTTCACGATGGGCGGATAAATGTCCCAGTAGTGCAGGTCGGTGATGCCGAGCATCCGGCCGCGGAGCTTGAAGTAACGGTGCAGGGTGGGCAGGTTGGCGTTGGTCTCAGCCAGCAGCGTGCGGTAGACGGACTCGGGGATGTTGTCGCTGTCCAAGGCGGCGGCGAGTGAGCTGGGGTACTTGCGCACGCTGGCCTGAAACCAGTCGGTCTTGACCTGCGAGTAGAGGGAGACCCCGAAGGTGCGCTCATAGGCGCGGAACTCCTTCCAGAAGGCCTCGAAGACGGCCTGCCGGTCGGCCCGGTTGGGCACCGCGCGCCATTTCGTGTAGCCCGCCTGGTCGAGTTTGGCCTCCGTGCCGTCGGCGAGCTTGATCGTCGGCCACGGGATATCCGCGTTGGAGAGGATATTGTAGAAGGACGTCGGATTGTCGGTGATCAGATTCGTGGCGGAAAGCACGCCCTCGGCTTCGGCGCCGAGGGTGTGGGGCGCGGCGCGCAGGACTTCGAGGATGGGGAACCGGTAGGGGGCGAGCCCGGGGTCCGCGTCGAGATAGCCGCGGAGCTTGGCCTCGCCCACCGCCAGCAATTCGGGGTTGATGAAGCTCGCCGCGCGGGAGAATTCCGTCCCGAGCAGGTCCGCCTCCTGGTTCAGCTCGAGCGCCGCGGAGTCGCGGGTATTGACGTCGCGCTTGAGCGACGTGTAGAGCGAGAGCCGGTCGTAGTCCTTGCGCAGACCGTAGACGAAATCCATGGCTTCACGCAGGGTCGCGGCGCTCGAACCGAGCTTGCCTTCGTAGGCTTTGATCTTGGGAATCTCGGCCGCGATGTGGTCCTTCGCGGCCTGCCAGGCGCCTTGGTCCTTGTAGAGCAGCGTGAGGTCCCAGACGTTGGCGGAGTCGACAGCCCGCGCCGGTTCGGCGGCCGGAAGGGCGGGGGAGAGGAGAGTCCCGAGGGTCATGAGGAAGGCGGGAAGACGATGGAAGTGCATGATTGGAAACGTCCACGTTGCGCGAAATGCCCGGAAAAACGAGTGAAAACGAACGAATTTCCACGGAGGGTTGGCCGCGGGCGCCCCCCACCGCGCGGCGCCGTGGTCGCTTGGAACATGAGGACGCCTCATCGGGAGGTGCGCCTTCCGGAATAACGTGGGCCGGCGTCGGGACGCGGGTGAAATGTGGTTGTGATGGTGCTCGCCTTCCGCCAAGGCTTCGTGCCGCGCGGACCAGCCCGCGCGATTGCTTTTCTACCCATGCCCCTCCCCGACGAGAAGACGAACGCACCCAAATTGGCCGCCCCCTCGCAGAAGACCGCTCCGGAAGACAAAGTGCCGATCCGCCAGAAGATCGGCTACGGGCTCGGCACCTTCGTCGACATGTGGGGCCACTGGCTCTACCCGAATGTCGCCTTCCAGGTGTTCAACATCTTCCTCGGGGTCGCGCCGTGGCTGGTCGGGGTGGCCGTGATCCTCAATCGGGTGATCGACGCGATCTCCGATCCGTTTTTCGGCTGGCTTTCGGACAACACCCGCACGCGCTGGGGGCGCCGGCGGCCCTATATGCTCGTGGGTTCCGTCCTCGCGGGCCTCGGACTTCCGCTTGTGCTCGCCGTGACGCCGGGCTGGGGCTCCACCCATCTGTTCGGCTTGGAGATCTCGAACTATTTTTGGTTCATGTTGGCGTCGTCGGCGCTCTATCTGCCGGTGGTGGGCTGCTTCAACATGCCCTACCAGAGCCTCGGCGCCGAGCTGACGCCGGATTACCACGAGCGCACCAGCGTCTATTCGTTCCGGAACGCCGTGCAGAAGATTCCCGAGGTCGGGTTGTTCTTCGCGGGCCAGTTCTTCACCATGTCGGTGTGGGTTGGGGCGGACAACGGCAACGTGTTCCAGCGGGTGAAGCTCCTCTTCACCTCGGCCGGCGCCTGGGCGCGCGCCGCGGAGGGGGCCAAGCCGAACATGCTGCTCGGCGCGCAGGTATTCCTGGCGCTGGCCGGTCTGGTGATGATGGTCGCCGGCCTCTCCTGCTTCGCGCTCGTGCGCGAGCGCTACTATGGCAAGGTCGTCGAGCGCAAGCAGCAGAAGATTTCGATCAAGGAGACCCTGTGGCAGACGCTGCAGTGCCGGCCGTTCCGCGTGCAGGTGGTAATGAACCTGGCCTACAGCCTTGGCCTGAGCATGGTGGGCACGCTCGGGGCCGCCGACACGTTCTATTACGTGTGCCACGGCAATCTCTCGGAAGGAAACTGGTGGAATTTCCGCATGGGCCTCATGGGCATGGTGCTCGGCTTCCTGGGCATCCCGACGTTTGCGTTCATTGCCCGGCGGCTGGGGAAACGCCGGGCCATGATGTGCGTGTTCGGCTCTGCGATCGCGGTCTTTGTCGGCACGTGGTGGCTCTACAACCCGGACATCAAGTGGCTGCAGCTGTTTGCCTCGGGATTCATCGCCTTCATCGGCGCCGGCTTCTGGACGCTCTACGGTTCGATCGGCGCCGATGTGATTGACTACGACGAGCTGCAAAACGGGAAACGCCGCGAGGGCGCCTTCTCGGCCTGCGGTTCGTGGATCACGAAGGTCGGCATGGCGGTCGGCGCAGGCGTCTCCTTCTTCCTCC
>DATIWI010000046.1:0-10371 GCA_035519475.1 Opitutaceae bacterium | reverse complement strand
TTGCCTTTCGACCGAAATGCCACGTTCCGCCAGCTCATAGGCCAAGGCTGCTTCGTAGACGGATTCGAGCATGCCCGGCCCCAGGTGGCGGTGCACCTCGATCGCCGCACCGATGCTGGCCTCCGTGATCTCTGTGCCTCCGTGGTTCAAAATCAAAGTGCCGGATGTTTCGTGTGCCAATCGTGGGCCTGCTCGTAGGCGTGCGCGATGGCGAGCACGCCGGCTTCCTCAAACGGCCGGCCGATCACCTGCAGGCCGATCGGCAGCCCGCCGCGCGTGAATCCGCACGGGACGCTGATCCCGGGCAGGCCGGCCAGGTTGACACTGATGGTGTAGATGTCGCTCAGGTACATCGCGAGCGGATCGGCGGATTTCTCCCCCTGCCGGAACGCGGCGGTGGGCGAGACGGGCGCCAGCAGCGCGTCGACCTGGTCGAACGCCCGCATGAATTCGTTGCGGATAAGCGTGCGGACCTTCTGGGCGCGCAGGTAGTACGCGTCGTAGTAACCGCTGCTCAGCACATGGGTGCCGAGGATGATCCGGCGCTTCACCTCCGGGCCGAAACCTTCGGCCCGCGATTTGAAGTAGAGATCGATCGCATCGGTCGCCTCGCTCGAACGGTGTCCGTAGCGCACCCCATCGTAGCGGGCAAGGTTCGAGGAGCATTCCGCCGTGGCGATGATGTAATAGACCGCGATCGCGTAGTCCGCGGCGAGCGGCAGCGAAACCTCGCGGATCTCGCAGCCCGCCTTCCGATGGAATTCGATGGCGGCCCGGACCGCTGCGCCCACCTCGGCGTCCAGCCCCGCGCCGAAATATTCCTTCGGCACGCCGAGCTTCCACGGGCCCCGGCGGCGCGTGAGTTCCGCACGGTAATCGGGGATGGGCGTCTGGTAGGACGTCGAATCCCGCGGATCGTGGCCGGCCACGGCGCCCAGGAGGACGGCCGCGTCCTCGACCGACCGGGCCAAGGGCCCGATCTGGTCGAGCGACGACGCGAAGGCGACCAGACCGTAGCGGGACACCAGGCCATAGGTCGGTTTGAGGCCCACAACGCCGCACAGCGAGGCGGGTTGACGGATCGAGCCACCCGTGTCCGAACCCAGCGCCAGCGGCGCCTCGCCCGCGGCCACCGCCGCCGCGGGGCCGCCGGAACTGCCGCCCGGCACCCGGGCGAGATCCCACGGATTGCACGTCGGGTGAAAGGCCGAGTTCTCCGTTGAGGAACCCATCGCGAACTCGTCCAGGTTGAGTCGACCCCACAACACGGCCCCGGCCTCGCGGAGCCGGCGCGTGACGGTGGCGTCGTAGGGGGAGACGAAATTGGCCAGCATCCGGCTGGAGCACGTCAGCGGCTGGCCCGCAACGGCGATGACATCCTTCAGGGCGATGGGAATGCCGTCGAGCGGCCCCCTCGCCTGCCCGGCGGCGCGGCGCGCATCCGCGGCGCGCGCCTGCGCCAGCGCGTCGGACTCGTCAAAGGAATTGAATGCCTGCACCCGGCCGTCGACCGCCCGGGCGCGGGCAAGGAACGCGGAGATCACCTCGACGGCCGACACTCTTTTCGCGCCGAGCCGCGCGGCGAGCTCGGTGGCGGACTGGAAAATGAGATCGGCGGACATCCCCGGCCTCGCTCTCACCGACGGAAACAAAGGGACCGAAGGTGGCGACAAGCCCCTTGGTTCTCTTCGTTGCCTTCTGTTGAATCCGGACTCATTCGACGACGATCGGCACCACGATCATGTTGTCGCGCTGGGCCGGGGCGTTTCGGAGCGCGGCTTCGACCGGCAGGCCGGGAGCCGGCTGATCGTCGGCCCAGACATTGTATACGGGAAGCGCATGCGCGGTGGGCTCGACCTGCGAGACGTCGATCGCGCGAAGCTTCTCGACATAGCGCAGCACGTCGCCGAGCTGCCGGGAATAGGTCGCCTTCTCCTCGTCCGTGAGCGCGAGCCGGGCGAGATTGGCCACGTAGTCAATGTTGAGGTCGGTCGGTGAGGCCATGGTTCGAAACGAACCGCTGGGACACAGAGGACACAGAGGATTCCATCGCCCCGTCTCTGTGCTCTCCGTGACTCCGTGGTTCAAGACAGATTCAGGGAGCCGCTGAAACTACGTTTCCCACTGATCGAATGGCAACCGGCAAAAAAGGCTACGGCGACAGCGCCGCCATGGCCGCCTCCTGGAAGACCCGCCGCAGGTCGGAGCCGTCCGAGTTGGGCAGCCCGGCGCGCTGGATCATCAGCACGTAAACCGTCCCCCGCCGCGGATCGGCCCAGCTCTGCGTGCCGTGCGCGCCGCCATGGCCAAAGGTGCCGGGCGCGAGCATCGCCGTGACGCCCTGCGGTTCCTGCACCACGCAGAGCCCGAGCCCCCACGCCGAGCCCGGGAGAAACCCGGCCTTGATGCCCGCGGTCTGCGAGCGCGTCATCGCCGCCACCGTCGCCGGCTTGAGGATGCGTTTCCCGCCGAGTTCGCCGCCATTCAGCATCATCTGGTAGAACCTGGCGACATCCGCGGCGGTGGCAAAGAGACCCGCGCCCCCCAGCGGCGGACGCGCCGGATCCGTCACCGCGCCGCCGTACAGGTAGTGAATCGTCACCGGCTCGAGTTTGCCGGACTCCGGGTTGCGCCGATAGTTTGTTGCGAACCGCTTCGCCTGTTCCGCCGTGAGCCAGAAGGTCGAGTCCTTCATCCCCAGCGGACCGAAGATCCTTCGCTGCATGAACTCGGCAAAGGGCACCCCGCTGGCGACCTCGACGACGCGACAGAGCGTGTCGATGCCGGCCGTCGAATAACTCCACCGGCTGCCGGGCTGGAACTTCAGCGGCTCGCGCGCGACGGCCGCGATCATCTCGGCGAGCGTCCAGTGCGGTCCCGTGACGGCATATTCGCCCATGCCGCTGGTGTGCGTCAGCAGGTCACGCAGCGTGACCGGGCGCGCCGCCGCCACCAACACCCGCCGTTCGGCCGCCTCCTCCGCGAGCACCCACGGGGCGTGAAACTCCGGCAGGTATTTCTCGACCGGGTCGTCGAAGGCCAGCTTCCCCTCGTCCACCAGGGCCGCGACGCACGCCGCAGCCATGGGCTTGGTCATCGAGGCGATCCAGAAGAGATCGTCGGTTTGCATCTTCCGGCCGCTCGCGAGATCGCTCTGGCCGATGGCCGAGAGATGCAGGACGCGATCCTGGCTGGCCACGAGCATCACGGCGCCGGCAATCTCGCCCTGATCCACAAACGCCTGCATCCGCGCCGGGACCGCGACAAAGGGATCGGATGCGGGCGCGGCGGCGCGCGCAGCCGTCGCGAGCAGGGAGAGCGCCAGGACAACACGGGGCCAGCGGGAAGGCATGCGGCCAGTCAACCCCCGCCCCGCCGGCGGGGCAAGCGGGGACCGTCGCCCGCATCCCCCCCGGGCGGCGCCCTGTCCCGCCCGGCCGCCGCCGCGGGATTTCCAACGGCCAGGACCCAGGACGCGATTCGGGCTCGACAGGGGAAAAAACGGGCGGACAAATCTCCGTTGCCATGGCCGGGATCACGCTCATCCAGGACTTCGCCATCCTCCTGCTGGCGGCCGGACTGGCGGGCAGCCTGTGCAAACGCCTCGGCTTGTCGGTCATCGTCGGCTACCTCGTGGCGGGCCTGGTGATCGGCCCGCACACGCCGCCGTTCTCGCTCATCGCGGACGAGGCCCGCATCCTGGCGCTGTCGCAGGTGGGCCTGGTCTTCCTCATGTTCTCGATCGGGCTCGGCCTGAGTCTGACGAAGTTCGCCCGCATGGGCGCCGCCACGGTGATCGCCGCCGGCATCGGCGCCTTCCTGATGCTCAACCTCACGGAGCTCCTGGGCTTCGCCGTCGGCTGGAGACCACTGTCGACGCTGTTCGTGGCGGCGATGCTCATGGTGTCGAGCTCGGCCGTGATCGCCAAGATTGTGAACGATCTGAAGCTGGCCCATGAGCGCTCCTCGCAGCTGGCGCTGGCGATCACGCTGCTCGAGGACGTGGTGGCGGTGGCGATGCTGACGCTCCTCGCCGGCCAGGTCCATCCCGGCGCGGGCGGCGGGAGCCTGGGCCGGCTCCTGGGCGGCCTCAGCGCATTTGTCGTGCTGCTGGTCAGCGCCGGGCTGCTTCTGGTGCCCCGCCTGCTGCGGCGGCTCGAAGCGCGGGCCGATCCCGAACTGCAGACGATCGTGGTGGCCGGCGTGCTGTTCCTGCTCGCCCTGCTCGCGGCCAAGGCGGGGTATTCGATCGCCCTCGGCGCCTTCCTGCTGGGAGCGATTGTTGCGGAGCTGCCGCAGAAGCCCGGCGTGGAAAAGGCCTTCAGCGGCCTGCGCGACCTGTTCAGCAGCGTTTTCTTCGTCTCCATCGGCATGATGATCGACCCGCAGCTGCTCGGGGCCGTCTGGCCGACCATCCTGCTGCTGAGCATCTTCGCGCTGGTCGCGCGGCCGCTCGCGTGCGGCCTCGCCCTCATCCTCGTGGGCACCGAACCGCGGGAGGCCCGCCGGGCCAGCCTGCTCCTCACGCCGCTGGGCGAGTTCTCCTTCATCATTGCCCAGCTCGGCGTAAGCACCGCCGTCCTTCCGCGCACGTATTATCCGATCGCGGTGGGCGCCTCGATTCTGACCGTGCTGGCGGCGCCGGTCCTGGGCCGGCACCGCGAGGCGATCCTCCGCGCGATCGACCGGCGCGAGCCGCGCTGGCTGCAGCGGACGCTGGACGCGTACCACGGCTGGCTGCAGCAGCTGCGGGACCGGCCGGCGCGGCGGCCGATTTGGAGGCTGCTCCGCGGCCGGCTCGTCCAGATTGCGATCGAGATGCTTCTGGTCAGCGGACTCCTGATCTACTCCCGCCCGCTCCTGGAGGCGCTGGCGGCCAGCCCGGTCGGCACGCGGTTCACGCGGGCGACCTTCGATTACGCCTTCTGGTCGGCCGTGACTGTCCTCGTGCTCGTGCCGCTGGTGGCGGTCTGGCGCAACTGCGCCGCAGTCGCGATGATCGTGGCCGAGGGCGTGGAGGGCGGCCGCCTGCCCCGCCCGCTCGTGGAACGGGTGAGCAAGGCCCTCCTCGCCCTTGCGCTCGGCTACTGGATCTACGTCGTGATGCCCCACGGCGCCTTCACCCGCTGGGGCTGGCTCATCATCGCCGCCGGAGCCGCCGCGATCGTGGCGGTGCTCTCCCGCCGGCTCATCTACTGGCACAGTGAATGGCAGAGCACCCTGCGCGCCGTGTTCGTGGACCGCCCGCCCGATCGCGGGGAGGCGCGGGCGCAGGCGCGGGCCGCGCTCGGCGAAGGCCTGGGCGCGTGGAACCTGGCGCTGGCGGACAGCACGGTGCCCGATGCCGCCGCGTATGCCGGGCGCACGCTGGCCGATCTCGCCATCCCCGGCCGCTTCGGCTGCACCGTGGTCGAGATCGATCGCAACGGCCAGCCGCTGTCCGGCCTGGGTCCGGACACCGCGGTCTTCGCCGGCGACAAGCTGCTGCTGCTGGGTGAACCGGCGCAGATCGCCGTGGCGCGCGACTTCCTGAACCAGGAGACGGTTGCCGCCCGCCCGCCCGACGCAGCCGAAGGCGCCATTCTCGAACACTGCCGGGTCACGGGGCCGCGCGCCGGCCACACCCTGACGGAGCTGCAAGTGGCGCGGCGCACGGGCGTGCGCATTGTCGGCATCCAGCGCGGCGACCAGCGCATCATCAACCCCGCGGGCAGCCAGCGGCTGGAGGAAGGGGATGCGCTGCTCCTGCTCGGCACCCTCGCCAATCTCCGCCGGTTTCGCCAGTGGCTGGCCGGTGCTGGCACCTAGCCACGACCGGCCGCGGGCTGGATGCCGGCGGCCGGCCCCGTTACTTGCGCACGGTCCAGCCGGTCGTCCTGACGATTTCGTCCTGGAGCCTGGCGAACGCCGCATTGACCTCGTCGTCGGTCAGCGTCCGGTCCGCCGCGCGGAAGACGAGCGAGAAGGCGAGACTCTTCCGGCCGTCCGGCAGCCCCTTCCCCTGGTAGACATCGAAGACGACGACCTGCTCGACGGCGAACGCACCGCCCACCACCTGCCGCGCGGTCTCCGCGAGCCGGCGGCGCACCTCGCCGGCGGGGGCGGCCGCCTCGACCACGAGCGCCAGGTCGCGCAGCACCGGCGGATAGTGGCTGAAGTCCTGGTAGCGGCGGGGCCCGCCTCCGGGGGCGATCTTGTCCGGGAAGATGGCGAAAATGCCGGCGAGCACCTTGCCCTCGAGGCCAAGCGCCCGGACCATCGCGAGATTCATCAGGCCGAACCGTGCCTGGAAGCCATGGGCCGCGAGGTCGCCCGCCGCCGCCGACTGGCCCTCTTGCCAGCCGAAATACGGCCCGGGCACGGGGGTCACCGGCAGCGCGGCAAGGTCCACCCCGGCGAGCGCCGCGAGGATGCGCACGCGGTTCTTGGCGGTGTAGAAATCCGCCGGGGCGCGCGGCAGCCACGGGCGCTCCGCACCGCCGGCCTGGGCTTCCACAAAGGCGGCCGCGGCGCATTCGAAAATCTGCCCGTTGCTCTCGATGAAGACCCGCCCGATCTCGAACAACCGCGTCGCGCCCGTGCCGCGCGCCTGGTTCAGCTTGAGCGATTCGAGCAGGCCGCTCAGCAGCGTCGACCGCAGGTGGGACTGGTCATCGACGAACGGATTTGCCAGCGCGAGCTCCTGCACCGCGGTGGCCGAGGTCCACTGCTTGATCTCGCCCGCCGCGCGCAGCGTATAGTTGAGGCACTCGTGGAAATGCTGGCCGACCAGATAGTCGGCGGCCCGGCGGTTGAAGCGGACGACCGGCGCATCGTCGCCCAGCAGGCCGGGCGCCAGCACGGTGCTCCGCGGGATTCGGTCGGTTCCGTAGAGCCGGAGGATTTCCTCGACCAGATCGATCGGCCGGTCCAGGTCGCCCCGCCAGCTCGGGATCGACACCGTCCACTGCGGCGTGCCATCGGCGAGGATTTCGTCGCGCACGATCGGCAATTCCAAGGCCTCCAGGGCGTCCTTCATCACCTCGTCCGCCACAGGGAACCCGAGGCGCTGGCGGACGAAGCCGGGCGTGAGCGTGATCTCGCTTTTCCAGGGGCGGGCCTCCCCCACCTTGAAGCACGGCCCGACAACGCTGCCGCCGGCGGTTGCGAGGATGAGGTCGATGGTGCGACGCGCGTCCTCCATCAGCGTGTGCGGGTCCACGCCGCGTTCGTAGCGGTAGGAGCTGTCGGTGGTCAGGCCGAGGCGTCGCGAGGTCCACCGGATGCAGGCGGGCTTGAAATAGGCCACCTCCAGCACGAGATCCGTCGTCGTCTCGTCGACCTCGGCGTTGGCGCCGCCCATGATCCCCGCGATGACGAGCGGCTTCGCGGCGTCGGCGATGACCAGCATGCGGCGGTTGAGCAGGCGCTCCTTGCCGTCGAGGGTGACGAGGCGCTCGCCGTCACGGGCGGGGCGGACGATGATCTGCCGGCCGCCGATCTTCTTGGCGTCGAACGCGTGCACGGGCTGGCCGGTCTCGAGCATGACAAAGTTGCCGACGTCGACGACATTGTTGATCGGCCGCAGACCAACGGTGGTGAGGCGCTCCTGCAGCCAGGCCGGACTCGGGCCGATCTTCACCCCGGCAATGAGGTGCGCGGTGTACAGCGGGCAATTCTCATCCGACTCGACGGCCACGCCGGTCAGCAGGTCGCGCCGCTCGGGCGCTCCGTCGGGCAGGCCGGTGAACGTCACCGGAGGATATTGGAGGTCCCGGCGGAACCAGGCGGCGAGTTCGCGGGCAACGCCGAGGTGGCAGAGCCCGTCGGGACGGTTGGGAGTGATCTCCAGATCGAAGACGACGTCGCCCGGAGGCAGCACCTCGTTGATGGGGGTGCCGAGCGCGGGCCGGCCGTCCAGGATGAGCAGGCCCGCAGGCCCGCCGGGAAGGCCGAGTTCGTCCGGCGAGCACATCATGCCGTCGGAAAGCTGGCCGCGAATGGTGGATTGCTTGATTCTGAGCCCGCCGGCGAGCACGGCGCCGGGCAGGGCCACGGGCACGCGGTCGCCGGCCCGGTGGTTGGGCGCGCCGCAGACGATCGTCTTCACGCCCCCCGCGGGACCGACGTCGACCGTGCAGACCGTGAGCTTGTCGGCGTTGGGATGCTTGTCGCGGGTCAACACCTCGCCGACGACCACGTGCGCCAGCGGCGGCGCGCCCGTGCGGATGACCTGCTCCACCTCGAAGCCGAGGAAGGTGATCGCATGGACGATCTCATCGACGGTGGCGTCGAGCGGGACGTAGGACTTGAGCCAGTGGAGCGAGACTTTCACGGAGAATGCATTCAACCACTGAGGCACACTGATCTTCACTGATCGGGATCGCATCAGTGCCGATCAGCGCGCATCAGTGGTTTCAAGAGAACTGTTTAAGAAAACGCAGGTCGTTCTGATAAAAGTACCGGATGTCATCGATGCCGTAGAGCATCATGGCGAGGCGCTCGAGGCCCATCCCGAAGGCGTAGCCGGTCCAGATCGCGGGATCGTAGCCCACGGCCTCGAAGACGGCCGGATCCACCATGCCGCAGCCGCCGATCTCGATCCACTCCTTGTGCACCTTCGGCAGATGCCGGGCGGAAAGGTCGACCTCGAAGCTCGGCTCGGTGTAGCCGAAGTAGTGCGGGCGGAAGCGCGTCTGGGTGTCCGGACCGAGCAGGGCGGCGAAGATGTAATCGAGCAGCGCCTTGAGATCCCGTACGGTCACGTCCCGGTCGACGTAGAGGCACTCGAGCTGGTGGAAATTGGCGCTGTGGGTCGCGTCGGTGGTGTCGCGCCGGAAGGTGCGGCCGGGCGAGACGATCCGCACCGGCGGCGGCTGCTTCAGCATGGTGCGGATCTGCACCGACGAGGTGTGGGTGCGCAGGAGGTACTTCTCGCCCTCGATCCGGCGGGAGACGTTGCCGAAGCGCGCCGTGTCCGGAAAATAGAACGTGTCCTTCACGTCGCGCGAGGGGTGGTCTGCGGGCGTGTTAAGGGCGTCGAAGCAGTAGAACTCGGTCTCCACCTCCGAACCATCGGCCACGGTGAAACCCACCTTGCGCAGGATGCGGCACATCTCCTCACAGACCAGCGTCAGGGGATGGTAGGAGCCGGGGCCGCCGTCGGGCGACGGCAGCGTAGCGTCGACCGGCGGCCCGAGCTGCGCCGCGATCTCGGCGTCCTCCCGGGCGAGCAGCGCGGCGTCGAGCAGCGCCTGGATCTGGGCCTTGGCCTCGTTGATGAGCCGCCCGAGCGCCGGGCGCTGCTCCTTGGGCACCGCCCCCATCTGTTTCATGAGCCCGGTGAGTTCCCCGTTGGGGCCGACGAGGCGGGCCTTGGCCGCTTCAAACTCGGGGCGCGTGCGGATGGCCGCAAGGTCGGTGCGCGCCTTGGCGAGCAGGGCGGAGAGTTGGTCTTGCATGGATTCGGTTGCCTCGCACTGCGCGGATGCCCCGGACGGATTCCGGTGGCGTCCGCCGGAAGTCACCGGCCACTGTCGGGTTGATGCCTAATCATCCGTGCCATCCGTGGTAACAACAAAAGGACGGGCTCCCGAGGCGGGGGCCCGTCCACGAGCAAAGAGGTTTGGATCGGGAAGGCGAGCCTCGCGTGGCCCGCGGCGGTCGCGGCTTAGGGTTTGGCGGCGCCGGCCTTGCTTTTCAAGGCGGCCTGAGCCTTCTGCACGAGGGTGGCGAACGCCGCCTCGTCGCGCACGGCGAGGTCGGCCAGCACCTTGCGGTCGAGTTCGATGCCCGCCGCCTTCAGACCCTCGATGAATCGGCTGTAGCTGATGCCCGCATTGCGGCAGGCGGCGTTGACGCGCACGATCCACAGACCGCGCCACTGGCCCTTCTTCTTGCGGCGGTCGCGATAGGCGTACTGCCAGGCATGCTGAACGGCCTCCTTGGCGTACCGGAAGAGCTTCGATTTGCTGGCAAAATAACCCCGCGCGTATTTCAGCACCTTCTTGCGGCGCTTGCGCGAGGCGGGGGAGTTGGTGACACGAGGCATGTTGAATCAGGATGGTGGTGGTCGCCGGCGGGTCGCCTGCGGGATCACCCGCCTGGCGAGGGGAGGATTCAGCGCAAGCCGTGCGGGAGGCACTGCACCAGCGCCGCCGCGTGGCCGGGAGCCAGCGCCTTGGGCCGGGCCAGCGAACGCTTCTGCTTCGGCGACTTCTGGCTCGCGTGGTGGCGGGTACCCGGCGAGCGGTGCATTAGCTTGCCGCGGGCGGACAGCTTGAAGCGTTTTGCAACGGACTTCTTGGTCTTTTGCATGGAGAGAGCTCCGCCGGGCGGAGCGGGTCAGAACAAGAGACCCCGCGGGGGTTGGCAAGGGGAAAGTGGGCCGCG
>DATIWI010000045.1:0-4167 GCA_035519475.1 Opitutaceae bacterium | reverse complement strand
GCGTTCTATGCCGGCTGGCCCTGCGCGGTCAACGCCGGCCGTGTCGCCATCGACGTCTTCGGACCCAAATAGCATCCCGCATGATCGTCGCCGACGCGGTCGCCGCCAATCTCGCGAAGGCTTCCTGGATCCGCCGGATGTTCGAGGAGGGCGCGCGCCTCAAGCAGGAGCGGGGCGCCGACAAGATCTTCGACTTCACGCTGGGCAACCCGGAGATCGAGCCGCCCCCAGCCGTGCTGGCCGCGGCCCGCCGGGTGCTGGACAGCCGCGAGCTCCACCTGCACGCCTACATGCCCAACGCCGGCCACCCGCGCGTGAGGGAGGCGGTGGCCGGGCGGCTGCGCGCCGCCACGGGGCTGGCGTACACGGCCGGCCACGTCCTCATGACCGTGGGCGCCGGCGCGGCGCTGAACACCGTGCTGAAGGCGCTGCTCAACCCGGGCGACGAGGTGCTCACGGTCGCGCCGTTCTTCGTCGAGTACACCTTCTACGCTGAGAACTACGGCGGCCGGCTGATCGTGGTGCCCCCGAAGGCCGACCTCACGCCGGACGTGGCCCGGCTGGAGGCGGCAATCACGCCGCGCACGCGCGCCATCATCCTGAACTCGCCGAACAATCCAAGCGGCGTCGTCTATCCCGCATCGACCTACGTCGAGATCGAGGCGATGCTCGGCCGCGCCGGCCAGCCAATCGTGGTCATCAGCGACGAGCCCTACCGAACGCTCGTCTTCGACGACGTGGCGGTGCCCGAGGTGCCGCCGCTGGTGACGCGCACCGTCGTGGCCACGTCGTGGTCCAAGTCACTGGCCATCCCGGGCGAGCGCATCGGCTATCTGGCCTTCTCTCCGCAGATGCCCGAGGCGGCCGAGCTGTTCGAGGCGTGCACCTTCACCAGCCGGGTGCTGGGCTTCGTGAACGCGCCGGCGCTCTGGCAGTGGGTGGTGGCCGAGGTCGGCGACCTCTCGATCGACGTCGCCCCCTACCGGGAGAAGCGCGACCTCATGTACGAGGGCCTCACCCGCATCGGCTACCAGTGCGTGAAGCCCCAGGGCGCCTTCTACGTGTTCCCCCGCACACCCATCGCGGACGACGTGGCCTTCGTCCGCCTGCTGGCCGAGGAGGGCGTGCTCACGGTGCCCGGCTCCGGGTTCGGCATGCCCGGCCACATCCGCATCTCGCTCACCGTCGAACGTGACACGGTGGTCCGCGCGCTGCCCGGATTCGAGCGCGCGTTCCGCAAAGCCCGCTGAGGGAGCATCACCCCGTAGATGCTGGCACGCTCTCATCCGTCTTTCAGCGCGAGGTCCTCGTAAGGCGCGGTGTAGGGGAATCCCGCGATCAGTCCAAACGCTGACTCGGTCACCCGCGGCCCGACGCCGTTGATGAAGGCCAGCTGCCAGATTGGCGCGAAGATCGTCCGCTCCACCATCATCTGTTGCATCTTGTGGAGTAACGCCTCGCGTTTGCCGCGATCCGTCTCCATCGCCTGTTGAGGGAACAGAGCGTCGATGTCGGGGTAGCTGCCATAGACAAACTGCCCGCCTTTCACCACGAGCATTTCCAGCCGCGTCGCCGCATTGCCGAACGCACCCGGTCCGGCCTGGATGAGGTTCTTGAACTGCTTGTCGGCATAACCCTTGAGGAAGCCCGCGCGCTCGATCGGACGCATCTGCACCTTGATACCGGCTTCCCGGAGATTGTTGACCACGGCCTCCCCGATGTTGGCGTAGGACGCATCGCAGTAGTACAGACCCGCATCAAGGCCGTTGGGAAACCCCGCCTCCGCCAATAGCCGTTTCGCCTGGGCCGTATCGAAGACCGGTTTCGGCGGCTGCCAGTAATACTCGTACATGTTGGGAACGATGGGATTGCCGGTGACCTGGGAAAAGCCCAGGGTCAGAGCCTGATTGATGGTTTGGCAATCGATGGCGAGGCTGGCGGCGCGGCGCACTCGGGGATCGTACCAAGGAGATTTCGGATCCCATTGGTCGGCGAAATACACGCAGAACGTTCCCTGGACGGCAACGGGCTTCAAGGTCAATCCCGACGTTTGCTTCACCGCCTCTGCGGCTTCGCCGCGGATGGAATACGCGATGTCCACCTCCCCCCTCTTCAGCGCCGCGACGCGCGTGGTCTCGTCGGGCATCACCTTCATGACAAGCCGTTTCACGCGCGGCGCCTTGCGCCAGTACTGGTCAAAGGCTTCCAGCACCAGCTCATTGCCCGGCGTGAACGAGACGAATTTGTAGGGTCCGGCGCCGATCGGAGCTTTCTTGAAACCGGCTTCGCCAACCTTCGTCACGTATTTCTCCGGAACGATCCACCCGGCCCCCGTGGCGCCCGCGTAGAAGGTCAGAAAATCTGGCCATGGCTCCTTCAACTTGATCCGGATATGGCGCGCGCTGGATGTTTCGATCTTGTCCACGCGCTGTTTCAGCAGGCTAGAATCGGCGCCGCGATAACGCTGGTAGGAGAATTTCACGTCATTCGCCGTGACGGGTTCGCCGTTGTGGAACAGCGCATTTTGGCGCAGCACGAAATCGAAGGTCCGGCCGTCCTTGGCGATTGTCACCGTCTCGGCGAGGCTTGGCGCCTGAATCTGGCCGGGCATCGCCTTCACGATGGCGTCGTGTAGCGCATACATCACCAGATACGGTGTGATGATCCCGGTGCTTTCCGCCGGATCGAACCACGATGGTGTGAGTGCGACATGCACCGCGAAGGTCAACTGGCCAGGACTGTTGGCGCTGGCGGGCAGAGTGGTGGCGGCGAGGCCCATGGCGGTGAAGGCCAGCAAGTCCCGTCGTGATAGCACAAGGTTGTTGCCGCCGCGACCAGAAGATGCGGTCATTGCTTTCTCCCTGAAGAGTTTTCGTGGAGGAAGGGCAACATCAATGCCCTCCCGCGGCAGGCGCCCCACTCGTGGCCCCCGTCCGTCGTGACATAACCGCCAGCCGGCCTGACGCGCGGCCGCGCGCGGCGCCGGCGCCGCCGATCAGACGGGCGCCTGCAAGACTCTTCGCGCGGCCACCAGCTCCTCCGCGTCGTCGGCGGCGCCCACCGCCTCCGCGCGCTGCACCAGCAGGCGACAGGCCTGGCGCTGCCGCGTCGGGTCTCCGGTATTCTCGTAAGCCCAGGCCATCGCGGCGAGTGACGGCACGTGGGAGGGATTGGCGAGCAGGCGCTCCTGCGCCAGCGCGACGACGGCATCCACGTGCCCGAGGCGGCGGTGCAACTCCATGAACACGTCGCGGAAGATGTCCTTCTGCTCCCTGCTGCCGCCACCCAAGGTGTGGATCTGCGCCACGCCCGGCGCCATCAGCTCGACCGCCTTCGCGAGATCGCCGCGGATCATGGCGAGCTCGCCCTCGAGGATGGACGCGCCCAGCGTCGACCAGTGACCGCCCGCGCGCCCCTCCGGGAGCCCACGCAATCGCTTGACCTGCCGCGCGGCCTTGTCCGGGTGCCCGGCCCGGCCGAACGCGACGCCGAACCAGTGGTGCATCCAGGTCGTCTGGAACTCGGGGTGCTCCAGCACGCTGTCGGCCTCGCGGGCCAGGTCCCGCCAGGTCGCGTCGCCGGTGGGCCGTTTCCGAAGGATTTCGAGCCGCCACACGAGCTCGATGCGCTCGTGCAGGGGCAGCGGCGGACCTCCCGACGACCAGTAGTCGCGCGTCAACCTCTCGTGGCCGAGGATCGCCTGCGCCTCCGCGAGGTGCCAGACCAGGTGCACGTAGCGCTCCAGCGACAGGGCGCGCTCGAAGGTCTCCAGCGCGTTCCGATAGTCGCCGCGCGCCTGATAGGCGTGGCCCACCGCGTGGTACGTGTACAGGTTCGTCGGATCGCGCGCCAGGGACCGCTGGCTCACCTCGAGGCCCTCGTCGTTGAAGCCGGACTGCTCGAGGAAGAAGCCGAGCATCGTCTCGTACTGCGGCTCGCCCGGATCCGTGGCGAGGCTCCGCCGCGCAATGTCGATGCCACCGCGGTAGTCGCCCCGCGTGATGCAGTTCAGCCCGGCGAGGCGCACGGCGATGCGGTCGCGCGGATGCTCGGCCGCGATCCGCTCGATGGCGTCGTGGGCTGCCACCTGGTCGCCGCGCTGCATTGCCGCGACGGCGCCCAGGTGCAGGCGCTCGCGCTCGTCGCCCGCGTCATCGGCAAGCGCCA
>DATIWI010000044.1:0-2408 GCA_035519475.1 Opitutaceae bacterium | reverse complement strand
CCGGCACCGAGCAGCAGCACGACCGTCAGGGCAAACTCGCCCGCCACCAGCACCGCACGCCCGTGCTGAGCCCCGGGGGACACATTGCGGCTGGCTTGGGCCAGCTCACCGGCGAGGTCCGGACGCGAGGCCCGCCAGGCGGGCAACAATCCAAGGAGGAGGCCGGTGACGACGCCGACGATCGTACTGAAGGCAAGCACGGTGGTGTCGACGCCAACCTGCGCCAGCCGGGGCGTGGCGGCCGGAAGCACGGACTTGATGGCGTCGACCAGTCCAAAGGAAACGAGAAACCCGCCCAGCGCCCCCGCGAGACCGAGCACGAGGCTCTCCACCAGCAGCATTCGGACGAACCGGCCACGCCCGGCGCCGAGCGCCACCCGGATCGCGAATTCCCGCCGGCGGCCAGTGGCGCGCACCAGCAACAATCCGGCGACATTGGCACAGGCGATCAGCAGCACGCAGGCGACCGCCCCGGACAGCACGGCCATGGCTGGTCGCACGTCCTTGAAAAGATAGTCAGTCAGTGGCTGCAGCTGCACCCCGTTGCCGCGATTTGAGTCTGGATATTCGCGTGCGAGCTGGTCGGCGATGGCCGTCAGATCGGCGCGGGCCGAATCCAAATTGGCGCCGGGGCGCAGGCAGCCGATCACGCGCAGTCCGGGGTGCTGGCGGCGATTGCGGTAATCGTCGGCCCACAGCCCGAGCGGCAGCCAGACCTCGGTGGCATTGGCCGGAAACGCGAACGCCTCGGGTAGAATGCCGATCACCGTGTAGGATTGGCCGTCCAGGGCGAGGGTTTGGCCGAGGGCGCCGGCTGGGTCGCCGAAATGGCGGCGGCACAAGCTTGCGCGGATCAACACCGTGCGCGCGGCCCCCGGCTGATCCTCCGTCACTCTGAAAAACCGGCCTTGGCCGGGCGGCACGCCGAGCGCGGCAAAGAAATCGTGACTGACCATGGCGCCGCTGACGCGTTCGGGATCGCCGCGATTGGTGATGTTGACGTCCTGCGTCCGCACGGCGCCCAGCGCGGTGAACGAGTGCTGCCGTTCGTTCCAATCGACGAAGTTGGGATAGGCGACCGACATTGACGGGTTCTGCCGCGTAGACTCGCTGATCAGGACCGCGCCCGTTTGGTCGGCGATCGGCAGCGGCCGCAGCAGCAAGCCGTGCACCAGGCTGAAGATCGCCGTCGTTGCCCCGGTGCTCAGCACCAAGGTCAGAATCGCGACCGTGGTGAATCCGGGGGTGCGACGCAGAGAACGCAGGGCGAAACGGAAATCCTTGCCCAGCTGTTCCAGCCAAACCCAGCCGCGCTGGGCGCGGGCGGTCTCCTTGATCTGGTCGACGCCGCCGAACTGGCGGCGCGCGGCGAAATGCGCCTCGTCGGCGTCCATGCCGGCAGCGCGGTTGGCCGCCGCCTGCATCTCGAGATGGGCCTGCAGCTCCTCCGCCATGTCGGCCTCGAAGCGCCGGCGGCAGATCAGCGTGCGCAGGCGTTTTGCGAAGAGCGATGGCCAGCTCATAGATGGCGGGCGCTGGGTTGAGGTTGCAGGTTGAGGTTTAGGTATTGCGGGTGGCGGATTCGGTCTTGGCGATGACCTCAACCTCAACCTTGAACCTAAACCGAGGAGGCGCTACGCGCCGGCCAGCACCTGCGCGATCGCCGCCGCGATCCGGTCCCAGGACTGCTGCTCGGTCGCGAGCTGCTTCCGGCCGGACTTGGTCAGCGCGTAGAATTTCGCGCGGCGGTTGTTGTCCGACTGGCCCCACTCGGCCTCGATCCAGCCTTTTTCCTCGAGCCGGTAGAGGGCGGGATAGAGCGAGCCTTCCTCGACCTTGAGCACCTCTTGCGAGAGGAGGTGGATGCGCTGGGCGATGCCGAAGCCGTGCTGCGGCCCGCCGCTGAGAACGCGAAGAACCAGGAGATCGAGGGTCCCCTGCAGGAGTTCGATTTTGGCCATGCGAGTCCTTTCCCTAGGGTATCTAGGGAGCGATATCCCGCTCTTCCCCTAGAATGTCAAGGGAAATGTCCGGCGCGGCGAATCCGTGCGCCCCCTCTTGCGACCACCGCCTGCCGGCGGGGAAGCTCCTGCCGACGGATTGCAGGCGGCGCCGGATCAGGCCAGCCCGGGCTGAAAGCGAGACTGAATTCGAGCCAGATCCCACGCCCCGGGCCGTGAAGCGCTCTGCGGAAATCCAGAAGCACTGCGGCGGCGGGGCGTGGGGTGACGGTGACTATCCTATCGTTTCTGATCGCCGGTCAGAAACGGAAGCTCACGCCGGCGTAGAGGACGTGGGCCTTGGCGTCGTCGAGCGTGACCGTGGTGCCCGCGATGGTCACCTGGTTGCCCTTGACGAACAGGTAGCGGTAGCCGAGATCGAGATCCACCTTCTGGGCGAGCTTGAAC
>DATIWI010000043.1:0-8667 GCA_035519475.1 Opitutaceae bacterium | reverse complement strand
GAGGCCCAAGTTACCTATCGCGGTTTCCGCCGCTACTTCTCCAGCGCTGCGGGCGACATGGCTTTCTATGCGCCCACCGCCTTCACGGCCATCGGTGCCTCGCAAAAGGCGGCGATCGCCGCCAGGGCCATTGAGGCGTTTGGCGAAAACGGCCCGCCCAGGGACCGCAAGGCCCGGAAAGAACTGGTCCAGGCCTTCGGTGCCAACACCCGGAAGTCGCTCGGCGCCCTTGAGACCGAATTCTATGAGTCGCCGGAGGACGCGGATGAACTGCTCGAGGCCTACCTGGGTAAGCTGCCGAAGCCGTAGAAACCCTCTCGCCGCCGTCGCGCGGGATCGTAATGCCGGACCTCGTGTCCGGGCCACCACCCTCGACTTTGATCAGTTCGCACGCTCGCGGCCGCCACCCGCAGGAGCCTGCTTGCAGGCGAATCGCGGCTGGCATTGCAGCGCAGTCGACAGGGCGACCCCTACCTCCCATCGACATCCCGCCGAACAGCGTCGACTTCTGGAGCAGATTCAGCGCCGCGGGCGGCCGGCGTGCGTCATCGAAACGGTCGTGGTCGAGATCGTCCCTTTCGAAGACGTAAGTGCCGAATTCGCTGCCGCCGAAGGCGAGGCTTCGCTGGAGGCGTGGCGCCGTGCCCACTGGGCTTATTTCGGACGCGAGTGCGCGCGCCTCGGCCGGGAGCCCACGCCAACCATGCCCGTGGTGTGCGAACGCTTCAGGGTCGTCTATCGGGGCATCCCGTGAACAAACCCCTCCGGACGCCCTCCTCGAATGCCGGAATCAAACGCGGATCTTCGCGCGCAGCTCTCTGTGCCTTCCCCAAAGTCTGCCCAAACGTAAGCGCCTCCATCCCCACCCCCACCCACACCACCCCCTCCGTTTATGCCGTTGCCACCTGTAGGTTGCCCGGGCCTCTGCGCCTCCTGTAGCACTATCTCTCAAAATGTCGTTTTCTTGCGCGCATTTCTTCGTCAAGGAGTTCACGGAGGCGGCACCGAGGTCACAGAGGAATCCTCAGTGGCCTCAAGACGGGCTCAGTGACCTCTGTGACAAGAAGAGATTTCCTCTTCGATTGCGGCTCCGCCGCCGTAAGAACTCTGTGTCGAGAGAATAGTTTCAAAATCCGCATTCCACCATGATCCGCAAAGCATTCGTGATGTCGGTCAACGCCGGGCAGGAAAAGGAATACGCCCGCCGCCATCAGCCCATCTGGGCCGATCTCGCCGCCGCGCTCAAGGCCCACGGCGCGCATAACTACTCGATCTACCTCGACCCCGCCACGCGCCAGCTCTTCGGCTACGTGGAGATCGAGAGCGAGGCGCGCTGGAACGCCGTCGCCGGGACCGAGGTCTGCCAGCGCTGGTGGAAACACATGCGCGACGTCATGCCGAGCCATCCGGACAACAGTCCGGTGTCCAAGGAGCTGACCGAGGTTTTTCATCTCGATTAATGTCTGCCAGGCGTCGTCGCGCGCCTCTTTCGACACAGAGTTCACGGAGCCAGCACAGAGGGCGCGGAGGCATGGCCTCGAATCTCCGTGGTCTCAGCGTTTTCTCTGTGAGCTCTGTGTCGAAAAAGCACGTTTGCATTTCGCTTGCTGCATCTGGTGGCCAGGCAATCCGTGGTTACATTCTTTCGTCCCATGAACTCCGTCCCGCTCTCCCGCCGTGATTTCGTCAAAACCGCCGCGCTCACCGCCGCGGCCCTGCCGCTTCCCTCGCTGCTCCGCGCCGCGGAGGGGCCCGGCGCCGGCGGTTCCGGCCCCGCGTCCGCCGCGGGGGAGGGCGTCGAGCTGCACTGGCTGGAGGGAGCGGTGCCGGCCGCGTCCAACGGCGCGACGTGGGGCGTCCCCTGGCCGTGCGGGCGCCACGCCCGGGGCACGGCCTTCGCCCTCCGCGCCGCCGGCGGTGCCGCCGTCCCCGTGCAGAGCTGGCCGCTGGCCTTCTGGCCGGACGGCTCGCTCAAATGGACCGCCCACGCGATCCCGGCCGAGGCCGGCAAGGCGGACAGACTTGTCTTGGCGCCCGGCACGCCGGCCGCCCCGGCCCAGCCGGTGCAGGTGAGCGAAACCGCCGGGGAGATCGCGGTCGACACCGGCGTGATTCGCTGCCGGGTGCCCCGGAAGGGTACCGTGCTGATCGCCTCGATCGCGCGGGATGGGCGCGAGATCGCGCGCGACGGCCGGTTGGTGGCGTTGCGCAGCGATGCCGCCGGCGAAGGCGAGGGGACGGTGAAGACCGAGGCGTTCCAGAGCGAAATCAGCGGCGTCACCATCGAACAGCACGGCCCGGTGCGCGCGGTGGTGAAGGTCGACGGCCGGCATCAGAATGCGGATCGCTCCTGGCTGCCGTTCAGCGTGCGCCTGTACTTCACGGCGGGCGGCGAGGCCGTGCGCCTGATGCACTCGTTTGTTTTCGACGGCGACGCGTCCAAGGATTTCCTGTGCGGGCTCGGCGTGCGCTTCGCCGTGCCGCTGCGCGACCCGCTCCACGACCGGCACGTGCGCTTGGTCGGTGAAGGCCGTGGGCTCTGGGCCGAAGCCGTGCGCGGCCTCACCGGCTTGCGGCGCGACCCGGGCGAGGCGGTCAAGCAGGCCCAGCTCGCCGGACGGCCGTGTCCCCCCGTCGGCGAATGGACGGACCGCGGGCAGGTCAGCTCCCGCCTGCAGTACATCCCGGCGTGGGGCGACTGCACGCTGTTTCAGTCGGCGGCCAGCGCCTTCGAAATCCGCAAGCGCACGCAGGCCGGCTTCGGCTGGATCGGGGTCGACCAGGGCGGGCGCGCGGCGGGCGTCGGCTACGTCGGCGGCGCCACCGGCGGCGGCGTGGTTTTTGGCCTGCGCGATTTCTGGCAGCGCCATCCCACCCAGCTTGACATCCGCGGGGCGCACACCGACGCCGCCGAGGTGACCGTGTGGTTGTGGTCACCGGAGGCCCCGGCGATGGACCTGCGATTCTACCATGACGTGATGGGCATGGAGACCTACGAAACGCAGTATGATGGCGGACTCGAGATCACCTACGAGGACTACGAACCGGGCTGGGGCGACGCCCACGGCATCGCGCGCACCAGTGAAATCACCCTCTGGGCGTTGGCGGCGACACCGGCGCGCGAGCGAATCCTCGAGCTGGCTGGCTGCGTGCAAACTCCGCCACAACTGGCCTGCGCGCCCGCGCACCTTCACGGTGCGGGCGTCTTTGGCGGACTCTGGAGCCTGCCCGACCGCTTGACGCCGGCCAAGGCCGCGATCGAGGACCGCCTCGACTGGCAGTTCGACTACTATCGCCGGCAGGTCGAGCAGCGCCACTGGTATGGTTTCTGGAACTACGGCGACGTCATGCACACCTACGATCGCGACCGCCACGTGTGGCGTTACGACGTGGGCGGCTTCGCCTGGGACAATTCCGAACTCTCGCCCGACCTCTGGCTGTGGTACGCCTTCCTCCGGACCGGCCGCGCCGACATCTTTCGCCTGGCCGAGGCGATGACCCGCCACACCGGCGAGGTGGATGTCTACCACCTCGGCCGTTTCGCCGGCCTCGGCTCGCGCCACAACGTGCAGCACTGGGGCTGCAGCGCCAAGCAGGTGCGCATCAGCACCGCGATCTATCGGCGTTTCTATTATTACCTCACCGCCGACGAGCGCGTGGGCGACCTGATGCGGTCGCTCGTCGACTGCGACGCCAAGCTCAAGGAGGTCAACCCCGGGCGCAAATTGGCGCACCCCGCGGCGAACCCGCATCCCGCGAGCGTCAGCTTGGGGACCGATTGGTGCTCGTTCTGCGCCGCCTGGTTCACTGAGTGGGAGCGCACCGGTGAACCCAAATACCGCGACAAGATGATGGCCGGGCTGAAGTCCATCGCCGCCGCGCCGCACGGCTGGTTCACCGCCGGCTGGGGCTACGATCCCGACACGGGCGTCCTCTATCCGCTCGGCGATCGCATTGGCGTGTCGCATCTCAACGCGGTGTTCGGCGCTGTCGAGATCAACGCGGAGATGCTGGCGTCGCTGGACGTGCCGGAATACGAACGCGCCTGGCTGCGCTACTGCGAACTGTACAACTCCGGGCCGGAGGAGCAGGAGAAGGCGCTGGGCGTCCGGTTGCGCGACATCGGCCTGCCGCAGGCGCACTCGCGCCTCACGGCCTATGCCGCCTGGAAGAAACGCGATGCCGCCCTGGCCGCCCGCGCGTGGAAGGAGTTCGCCCGCGACTGGATGAAGCCGGATCTTCAACTCAAACGCGTCGAAGGTCCGGCGGTCCTCAATCCGGTCGACGAGGCGGCGTGGGTGTCGACCAACGACGCCGCGCAGTGGGCGCTGGCGGCCATGCAGAACCTCGCCTTGGTGTCCGAAGCGTTGCCGGCATCGTAGGGCCGACCCCATCGTATACTGCCATGAACCGAAAGCTTGTGTTCTCAATGCCACACCTCCTCGCGCCGCTGATCCTGGCGGCGTCGGCGTGGGCCGCGCCAGACCTGCCGCGGCGCATTCCGGTGATTTTGGATACGGACATCGGTACGGATATTGATGATTCCTGGGCGCTGGCGTATTTGCTGCGCTGCCCGGAATTGGACCTGAAGCTCGTCCTCGCGGACACCGGCGACACGCGTTACCGGGCGAAAATCGCGGCGAAGCTCCTCCAACTCGCTGGCCGCGCGGATGTGCCGGTCGGGATTGGCCGCCAAGGAACGATGGGCGACGCCGAGCGCAATCTCGATCCGTGGATCCGCGGCTACGATCTCGGGAAATATCCCGGCCGGGTGGTGGAGGACGGCATCGGCGCGCTGATCGACACGGTCATGCAATCGCCGGCGCCGGTCACAATCATCGCCATCGGGGCAGTGCCCAACCTGGCGGAGGCGGTGACCCGCGAACCCCGCCTGGCCGCGAAGTGCCGTTTCGTTGGGATGCAGGGGAGCTTCGACGTCGGCTACGGCGGGAGTGGCCCGGCGGTGGCCGAGTCCAATGTCCGCGGCGATCCCGCCGCGCTGCGCACCGTGCTGGCCGCGCCGTGGCAGGACATCCTGCTCACGCCGCTCGACACCTGCGGCCGGGTGAGCTTGAGCGGTAACAACTACGCGCGAATCTGGGGCTCCATGCACGATCCCCTGCTGCGCGCAGTCATCGAGAGTTACTGCGTGTTTGCGCCCCGCGTGTCTTGGATGAAATGCGATTTCTTCGCCACCCGCTCGACCACGCTTTTCGATTGTGTCGCGGTCTACCTGGCGACTTCAGAGTCCTTGGTGGAGATCGAGACGGTGTTGTTCCGCGTCACCGATGACGGGTTGACGATCCGCGATCCGCATGGCGCGCGGGCGCGCGTCGCGTTGCGCTGGAAAGACGAGCCGGCATTCGAACAGCACCTGGCGGCAATCTTGCTTTCTCACTGACCGCCGGTGGTGCCATTGGGAGGCGGTCGTATGCCTGGTGCAATAGGGCCGTGCCTCTGTCCGCGGGTCACTGGCCGAACGTCAACTGGTCGTGGGCGAGGGTGACCGGCTGGCCGAGGTTGGCGGTCACGTCGTAGCTCAGCGTGTTGCCGTGCATGACGGACGCCTCGTAGTTGGCGCTGGCGCTGATCACGCCCAGGTTCACCGATGCGCCCGCCGTGCCGGTCCAGTCGATCTCGCTGACCTTGCCGGTTTGGGTGTTGAAGGTGAATGAGACGCCGGTACCGAGGGTGGCGGAGGCCCCGACAGGTCCGTCGCCGGTGCTGAAGGAGGCTCCGACGCCGAGATACGTCTTCAGGGTGTCTTCCTTCCAGTTGTAGTTGAACGAACCTTGGAGGATCTCGCCGCCGGAGATCTCGATGCTGTCGGGGGTGATCTTCACCTTGACCGGGCCGAGCTCCTTTTCGAATGTGCCGTCGATGTCGGACAGCCAAGCCGGGGGATTGGCGGCGGCGAGTTCCGCGTGAAACGCGGCCCAATCCGCCTGGTCCTGCTCCTCCTTCTCCTTCGCTTCCAGCCGTTCCGCCTCCCTGAGGGCGTTCTCGAGGCCCGTGGGATCCTCCCAGGCGCTCGGCGCCTCGGCGGCGCCAACGACGAGGCCGACGGCCTGGCTGGCCATGCTGATGGTGAAGTTGGAGACCTCGAGGAAGCGGCGGTCGCGTGACATGCCGGCCTGGATCAGCCGGAGATGGGGCAGCAGATCCGTCCACATCTCCTCGAGGTTCGGCCGCATGTGCGTGCGGTACGCGACCAGCACCGCGTCGAGACCGTCGTGGTACCAACTCTCGCGCTCCTGGTTCCGCGCCCGGAGATACTTGAGCGCGATCCGCAGTCCCTCCTTTTCCGGTGGTTGGTCGGGCGCGTAACTCCGTTTCAGATCCTCGAGCTCCTTGGCTTCCTGTTCACGGATCTCCTCGATGCGTTTGGACCGGCGCTCCGACAATTCGGAGAGGAATTCCGTCTGCCGCTTGAGGTACTTCGGCCAATACTGGATCCAGGCGGCGTATTTCTTGTTGTAGACCTGGAAATTGTACGCCGTGAGGTAGCCCTCGAGGGTGGGCGGCGAGGTCGGTGCCGTCGGGCCGCCGATCGCGCCGGCGACGCCCGGCATCCCCAGCATCGCGGGATCGTACTTGGAGGCCACCTCCTGCATCAGCTCGGCAATCTTCCCCTCCTTGGCCATCTGGCGCATCCGCGCCGCGTCCGCCTTCATCTTGGCCTTGTCGAGGGCCCCGCCCACCTTCGTCCGGCCCCGGGCGTCGGTGGTCACCGTGCCGCCGAGATCGGTGATCATCTTCTTGGACTGCGTCTTGAGGTTGTTGCCCCAGCGCTTGAAGAACGAGTCGATCTCGTTCTTGTAAGCCCGCACCTGCTTCGCGTGTTTGCAGAACTGCTCATTCGAGCCGAACATGGTGAAGCTCGTCAGGCTCGGCATCTGCAGCTGGTCGGTCTTCGGCAGGTTGTTAACGCGGATGCGGATCTGCTGCGCGTCCACCGGGTCCCATTCCTCGATGATGTCCGCGGTGGACATCGGGGTCAGCCCGCGGAGCTTGCGAAGTTTGTCCTCGATCGATTCGACCGAGTCGTCCTGGGTGACCTGAGGGGCGACCGCGGGGTCTTCCAGGCGGTCCGCCTTTTCCGCGATCTTGCGCGTGGAGGCTGGGAAGCGGATGGCAGCGGATTGCAGCTCCGCCCGGGCTTTTTCCTTTTCGCCCTTCGCCGTCCAGTACGTCGCCATCCCGATGTGCGCCTCGAGGAGGCCGGCGTCCTTCTTCAGGGCGGCCTCAAAACAGGCCCGTGCCTCCTCGAGCTGCTGCAAATCCACCAGCACGTTGCCCAGGTTCACCCACGTCTGGAGACGGCCGGGATCAAGCGTCAGCGCATAGCGGTAGAGGGCCGCCGCGTCCCGCGCCGCGCTCGTGTCGGTTTCCACCGCAAAGCCGGCCTGCTTCTGCCGGAGATACAGCGCGGCCGCCAGGTTGTGGGCGGCGACCGCCAGCTTGGGCGCCTGGCCCACCGCGGCGCTCGCGAGCGCCACGCCGAGGCTCCTGCCTTCGGGCGAGGGGATGGCGGCCGCGGCGGCATTCGCCAGCTCGCGTCCTTTCCTTTCATCCACGTAGCGGGCGTCAAACCGGGGCGGCACCCCCAGCAACCGGTTGAACTCGCCCGCGAGCTGCGGCTCGACTTGGGGGCTGAACTCGGCGAATCGCCGTTGGGCCAGCGCCAGCGCGCCAGTGGTATCCAGCGTGGCCTCGGTGGCGCCGATGGTCGGCTCCGCGGTCCGCGCCAAGGGGCAGATCAGCGAAGCAGCGAGGATCAACAGGGATCGGAATACCAGGGGGCGGGGGCGGGCGCGCATGACGGGATTCTTCGATTGGAATCGTCAGACCGGCGGGCGCCGACGGCGGAAAGACAGGCGCGTCGTGAAACGTTGCGGGCGGTCGCACCGTCCGTCGTTTCCGCGAATCAGCTGCCGCAGCCGGAGCCGGGATTTCGGGGGTTGGGTCGAAGCAGGACTGGCGGGGACTGGACTGACCGATCTTTGCCCGGCCGCACAGCGGACTCAACGGAGAAGCCGCGGCACGGCCATGCTAGAAGCGCGGCGAAGAGGCCTAGAAGCCGGCGGGATTGCCCGCCTCTGGCATGGCGAACTCCGCCTCACTCAACCCGCCGGGCAGGCTAGAAATCCAGCGCGTTGGTCAATTCCCAGCCCATGCCCTGCACGATGCGGGCCAGGGCCAAACCGCCATCCGGGTTGATTCGGGCGGCGACGAGCCGGTCCCTTTCGCCGACGCTCCGGACGTTGAGCTGGATGCGCCAATTGATGTTGTGGGTCAGCTTGCGGGTATAGCCGACCCAGGCATCGATGTGGGTCTCATTTTCCCCTCGAAAGGGCTGGTTGACGTCGAGGCCGCCGAGGGTGAGGGCCACCACCTGGGCGTAGCGTGGGTCGTCGGAGATGCTGTTATGGAAGGTGGAGCTGTACCGGTAGCCGATGATGCGCCCGGCTTCCACCCGGAGAGCACCGCCAATGAACGCGCCCTTCATTGGACCGTGATCAAAACTGTAGGTCGTCACCAGATTGAGCCGCCAAGGAGACATCTCCGGGGCCTCGTGGCCGAGTTCATTCATCTTGGCCGCGAACGGGGCGACGATGCTCGCATTCCATTGGTTCATGATTGGACTACCGGCTTCCGTGTTGAACC